>CAZULR010000247.1:0-4424 GCA_964621235.1 uncultured Acidimicrobiaceae bacterium | reverse complement strand
GTCGGCCAGCACGTCGACGTCGTCGAGCGTGCCCCGCACGACGGACACCCCCGCCGCGTCGAGCGCGGCCGCGGCGTCGTCGGAGCGGGCCAGGCCGGTGACGTCGTGCCCCGCCGAGAGGAGTTCGGGAACGACGGCCGAGCCGATCCAGCCGGATGCACCGGTGACGAAGACGCGCATGGGGGACCTCCTGGAGTTCGCGGCCCGGACGGCGCCTGCCGCAGGCCGATGTCAGTAACTGTCATCACCGTACCAGGGATGTCAGTCGCTGTCATCACCGGCCGCTACCATGCGGCCATGGCGCGATGGGAACCGGACAGCCGGGGTCGGCTCGAGGAGGCGGCGTTCGAGCTCTACCGGGACCGGGGGTTCGACCGGACGACCGTGGCCGAGATCGCCGAGCGGGCGGGTGTGACCGAGCGGACGTTCTTCCGGCACTTCGCCGACAAGCGCGAGATCCTGTTCTCGGGGGCGGGACAGCTGCAGGCGCTACTGGTGGACGCCGTGCTCGGGGCGCCGGAGGGCGCGTCGCCGTTCGAGGCCGTGCGTGCCGCGCTCGGGGCGGCCGGTGCGTTCTTCGACGACCGCCGCGGGTTCGCCCGGCAGCGCCAGGCGATCATCCTGGGCAGCGAGGAGCTCCGCGAACGCGAGCTGATCAAGTTGGCGACGTTGGCGGCCGCGCTGGCCGAGGCGCTGCGCCGGCGGGGCGCCGTCGACCCGGAGGCGGCCCTGACCGGAGAGGTGGCGATCGCCGTCTTCCGGGTGGCCTTCGAGGCCTGGGTGGGCGATGACGACCCCGCGACGCTCACCGAGCGCTTCCGGACGTCGTTCGACGCGGTGCAGGCGGTGGCCGCCCGCACCTGACCGGTGCCGGGCGCCGGGCGGCGCCGTCAGCGGATCTGGCGCACCCGGGTGTCGGGCCGGTGCCGCGGTTCGCCCGCGGTCTCCTCGAGGAACTGCCCCAGTCGTTCGATGAGCAACCATCGAGGGGGGATCGGGCCCGAGCCGGGGGACGCCATGCCCATGCTGTCGGGTGATGCGCTGCCCCTCGACGTGGTGCGGAGGGCGGGCGTCCCCGGCTCGGAATCTTGGACGAGGCGGAGGCGCGTGGTGGCCGGCGACCCGTCCGGCGTGAAGTCCTCGGAGGCGGGGTGCCAGGCGGGGACGTCACGCGAGGTGGTGGCGGAGTCCGTCGCACCGGTCACGAGGCGGAGGGTGGGTCCGGCGGACGGCCGGCGTACCCGCTCGATCGGGCTGGTGCGGAAGGTGCTCCGTTGCATGTACCCCATGCTGCAGGGCGCCCCTAAGGGGAACTCAAGGAAGGGGTAGGAGGACGTGAAGAAGATCCGAAGAAGAACGTGAGAACGCCGTGGCCCCGACGCGGTGGGCCGCGCCAGGGGGCGCCCGGGTCGCCGGTCGTCCGGGTAACGTCACCTCCATGTCCGACCGCTCCCGCAAGATCGCCAAGCCGGCCGCCGCGTTCGGTGTGCTCGCCACCATGGCCAGTATCTGGTGGTTCGCCCTGCGTCCCCGACGCAAGGTCAAGCTCGACAAGTAGCCCAGACCCGCCGAGGGTCCAGCGGGCGCCCGGCCCTCCGGTCGGGCGCGCTGCACCGGTAACCTCAACCGGTGGCCCTGGCATCGCTCCGCCCGCTCCGCTCGCGGAACTTCGCCCTCATCTGGACGGCGGCCCTGGTGTCCAACCTGGGCTCGTGGATGCAGACGGTGGCGCTCGGGGTCCTCGTCTTCACGCGCACGAACCAGCCCGCCTGGGCCGGCCTGGCCGCAGGTGCGGCCTTCGTGCCCATCGGACTGCTCGCGCCGGTCGGCGGTGCGCTGGCCGACCGTCTCGACCGCCGCAAGTGGCTGATCCTCACCACTCTGGCCGAGACCGTGTTCGCCGCCCTGCTGGCCGTCCTGGCCGGTCTCCACGACGATCCGCCCTGGGCGCTCGTGGTCCTGTCGTTCCTCGGTGGCGCGTGCGGGGCGATCGGCTTCCCGGCCTACCAGGCCATGGTGCCCGACCTCGTGCCGGCCGAGGACCTCCTGGGCGCGGTGTCGCTCTCCTCTGCGCAGTACAACCTCGGACGGGTGATCGGGCCGGCCCTCGCCGGTCTCGTCCTGCTGACCGACAATTACGCGTTCGTCTTCGGCATCAACGCCCTGTCCTTCGGCGCCGTAGTCGTGGCGCTCCTGCTCGTCCACCTGCCGAAGCCGCTGCCGGTCACCGGCTCGGTGCGGATGCTCCGGCGGATCGTCCAGGGGGCGCAGGCGGCCAGGGCCGAGCCGGGGTGTCGTTCGGCCATCGGTTGGATCGCCGTGGTGGCGCTGCTGGCGTCTCCGTTCATCGCACTGGTGCCGGCCATGGCGAAGCAGTACGTACACACGGTGGGGATCGGCCTGCCGCTGATCACCGCCCTGCTGGTCACCGCGCAGGGGATCGGCGCCGTGGCCGGTGCCCTGGCCCTGCCGGGCCTGGCCATCCGCTACGGCCGCCAGACGATGCTCCGTACGGCGCTGTTCACCGTGCCGCTGCTGCTGTGCGCCTATGCGCTGGCCCCGTCGCTGCCCCTGGCCCTGGTGGCCTTCGTGGCCGTGGGTGCCGGCTACATCTTCGTGCTCTCGGGACTGAACACCGTGGTGCAGCTGCGGGCGCCGGCCGCCGCCCGGGGCCGGATCCTCAGTATCTACATGATGGCGCTCGGGCTCCTCTATCCGGTGGGCGCCCTCGTGCAGGGCCTGCTGGCCGACTCCCACGGGATCCGGGCCGTCACGGTGGCCGGAGCGGTCGCGCTGCTCGCCGTGTGCGTCCTCACCGCCATCCTCCGACCGACCGCCTTCACCAACCTGGCCGACCCGGAGCCGGCGGGTGACGCTGGGGCACCGGGCCGGGCGAGTTCCGCCGACACGGCGGCGACGGGTGGCTCGGCGTGACGGGCGGGCCACCGTGACCGGCGACGCGGGAGTCGAGGTCCTGACCGCCGGCGACGCCGAGGTGGCCCAGGCCCGTGCCGCCGGGGCCCTGTCGGCCGCCGGCTGTGTCGAGGGGGACCGGGTGGCGTTCTGCCTGCCCTCGTCGGCCGCCCTGCTGTGCGCGGTACTCGGCGCGCTGCGGGTGGGCATCGTGCCCGTGCTGTTGAACGCCACGCTGACGGCGGACGAGCGCGACGTCCTCGTCGACGATGCCGAGCCGGTGCTGGTGGTGACCGACGCCGACGGCCTGGCCCGGCTCGGCCGCGGGTCTCCGGTGACGCTGGCCCCCCACCCACGTGCCCGACCCATGCACTACACCTCGGGCACGACGGGCCGGGCCAAGGGCGTCTGGTCCGGACTGTGGGACGCGCCGACCGCCGCCGCCGCCCTGGCCGACGAGGCCGACCAGTGGGCCTTCGGTCCCGACGACGTCCACCTGGTCTGCTCGCCGATGTACCACTCCGTGTCGGTCCGGTTCGCCGGTGGCACCCTGCTGGCCGGCGGCACCTGCGTGGTCCTCGACCACTTCGACGCCTCCCGTGCGGCGTCCGCCCTCGAGGGCGCCTACGGCCCGGTGCCCACCACCACGTTCACGGCCCCGTCGGCCCTGGCCCGCCTGCTGGCCCTTCCGGACACGTCCCCTTACAGGTTCGGTGCCCTCCGCCTCCTCGTGCACGCCGGGTCGGCGTGCCCGCCGGCCCTGAGGCGGGCTGCGCTCGAGGTGGTCGGCCCCGACGTCCTGTGGGAGTTCTACGGCTCGACGGAGGGGCAGTTCACGGCGTGCCCGGCCACCGAGTGGCTCGAACGGCCGGGCACCGTCGGGCGGGCCCGTCGGGGGAGGGAGCTGTCGGTGGACGCCGACGGCACGGTCTGGTGCCACCCACCGCCGTTCGCCCACTTCACCTACTGGCGGGACGAGGCCAAGACCGCGGCCGCCTGGCGCGGCGGGGCGTTCACCGTCGGGGACCTCGGGCGGCTCGACGACGACGGCTACCTCTTCCTCGACGGACGCCGGGATGACCTCGTCATCACCGGCGGCGTCAACGTCTACCCGGCCGAGGTGGAGGCGTCGCTGGCGGACGTTCCCGGGGTGGCCGACGTCGCCGTGTTCGGCGTGGTCGACGACGAATGGGGCCAGCGGGTGTGCGCGGCCGTGGTGCCCGCACCCGGCACGGACACCGACGACGTGGTGCGCGCGCTCGTGGACCACGCCGCCGCCCACCTGGCCGGCTACAAGCGCCCCAAGCAGTACGAGGTCGTCGACGCGCTGCCCCGGACGACGACCGGCAAGGTCCAGCGGCTCCGACTGCCGGAGATGCTCGGCCTGGAGTGAGGGGCCCCACGCCCCGACTCGGTGGCGATGGTGCCGGAGGTGCGGCGGTCTGGTCGGCCCCGGCCGGGCATCGGCGATACTGGACCCCATGCACGCCCTCGACCCCGGTCCCCCCATC
>CAZULR010000246.1:0-4438 GCA_964621235.1 uncultured Acidimicrobiaceae bacterium | reverse complement strand
AGCTCCGGTCGGTGGACGTGACCGGGGAGCACCGGTCGGGGGTCGCAGCGGTCGCCGACTGGCTGTTCCGCAACCGGCGGACGGGCCGGATCACCATCGCCCAGGCTCCGAATGCCCCGCTCCTGGTGGTCCTGGGGGCGGCCGGTGTCCGGTGGGTGTTCCGTCCCGCGGGTGCGGCCGGCACGGCCGTCGACGTGGTCGCCTCGATCGCGCTGATCGCCTGGGCCGTCGACGAGATCGTGCGGGGAGTCAACCCGTGGCGGCGCCTCCTGGGTGGCGCCGTGCTCGTCGGCGTCGCCGTGGGAGCGGTCGTGCACTGAGCCGGACGCCGGTCCGCGCGTGTCGCCGCCGCGGCCTACGGCCCGATCGCCTCGTGCAGCTCCGATGCGATGCGACGGACGACCTGCTCCGCCGGGTCGGATGTCACGGCACGCCACCCCGTGCCCGCCCACAGGTTCGGCGTACCCGGATCCCCGGCCCGGGTAGCGGCCGTGCGCAACGGCCGCGTGAGGTGGTGGACCTCGGGGTAGGCCTCGGGGGCCGCATCGGAGTACGTGACGGCGAACCGGTTGGCCAGCCCGCGTGCGTACCGCCCACTGAAGGCCCGCGTCAGCACGGTGTCGGGATAGGTCCCCTCCAGGAGTGCCCGACGGTACGGGGCGGACGTGCCGGCCTCCGGACAGCAGAGGAAGGCCGTGCCCAGCTGCACGCCGACGGCTCCGCCGCGGAGGGCCGTGGCCACGTCCGAGCCGGTCATGATCCCGCCGCTGGCCACCATCGGAAGCGTGACCGACGACCGGACGTCCTCGAGGAGGTCCGCCAACGGCCGCACGTTCGGCACCCGTTCCAGGAACGAGGCCTGGTGGCCTCCGGCCTCGGTGCCCTGCACGGCCAGGAGGTCGGCGCCGGCCTGCTCGGCGAGCTCCGCCTCCCCCGACGACGTCACCGTCACCAGCACCGAGCAGCCCGCCGCGTGCAGCGCCTCGACGGCGCCGGCATCGGGGCAGCCGAAGGTGAAGCTGACCATCGGGACACGCTCGGCCGCGACGAGCTCGAGTTTGTCGGCGTAGTGGTCGTCCTCCCACCGGGGGTCGCCGAGGGGGACGCCCAGCCGGTCCGACTCGGGTCGGAGCAGCTGGGCATAGGCCTCGACCGGCGCGGCAGGGGCCGGAAGGCTCGGGCAGAACACGTTGACGCCGACCGGTTCACCCGTCAGCCGCCTGGTGTCGGCGAGCGTCGCGCGGAGCTGGTCCGGCGTGCGGTAGCCGGCGGCCAGGAACCCGAGGCCGCCGGCTCGACTGACCGCCGCCGTCAGTGCCGGAGTCGACGGCCCACCCGCCATCGGCGCCTGGAGGATCGGCAGCTCGTTGGGCAGAGGAGAGACGACCACGGTGCTCCCTTCGTCGGCGGCGGGGATCCGGGGCGGGGCACCTTCGGCCCGCCCCGGTCATTGTGGCCGATCGGACCCGGGGCGGCGGGCGCCGGGCGGCTGGGATGGGGCGGTGCTCCGAGGTGTCAGCCCTTGGTCGCCAGGCGGACGAGCGGCGACGCCCCGAGCTGTCCGGACAGTGCGGCGGTACCCGGCCCCCGGTGCGCCACGGTCGCGTCGAGGAAATCCGCCACGGCCGTGTCGAGGACCGGGGTCCAGGGCGTACCCCCGGCGATGGGCGGCAGGTGGTCGGCACCGAGCAGGGAGACGTACCAGGTGGGCCCGGGCAGCTCGGCGAACACGGACTGGCTGGACGCATACGGGACGACGGAGTCGGCGGTCCCCTGGATCAGCTCCAACGGTGCCGTGGAGGGCGCCAGGGGGGTCGTGACCGGGTCGGGGGCGATGGCCACGAGCGCCTCGACCCGGGGGTCCGCCGTCCCCTGCTCGTAGCCGACCTCGAGGGCCACGTCGGCTCCGTCGGAGTGCCCGACGACCGCGATCCGCGCGGGCTCGACCCGGTCCGTCTCCGCTGCGGACTCCATCGACGAGATCACGGCGGAGACGTCGCCGGCCTCGTTCGGCAGGTCGGAGCGGTCCAGGCCGTACCCCCGGGTCGGGTCCTCCAGGGGGAAGGACGGCGCGGCGACGACGTAGCCCGAGGACGCCAGCATCGAGCAGAACCGCTCGTACTGCAGCGGGCTGCGGTCGTAGCCGTGGACGAAGACGATGAGCGGGTACCGGCCCGGTGCGTCGGGCGACCACACGTCGGTCGGGAGCAGCCGGTCCGGTGCCACCACGACCCCGTCGCTGACGAGTGGATGCCCGGTGTCGACGAACTGCTGCTCGGTGAGGGTGACCGCCAGACCCCGCAGAGCGGGCCCCGGGCCGACCGTGGGCGTGGTGGCCGTGCCCGACGGGGCGGTGCCGACACGGCCGTCGTGACCCCGGGCACCCGAGGTCCCGCCCGAGACCGGGGGACTACCCGCCGTCGGTGGCGCGGCCGCCCGGACGAGCCACACGGCGCCCCCGATCACGGCGACGGTCACCAGGGCGACGAGCAGGCGACGGGCCGCGTAGCGCCGCCTCATCCCGGTGCCCGGGGGGTGCGCCGGCCCGTCCGGGCCGGAGGGCTACGCCGCCCGGCCCGGACCTCGGTGCCCCCTCCACCTGTCCGGTTCGGTCGGGTCCGGGTCCGGGGCCGGGTCCGGGGCCGGTACCCGGGCCCGCCCGCCACCGCCCGCTCCCTTCCGGCACCCCTCCCGGCGCCGCTGCCGGGACGCACCGTCGGGTCTCCCGCCGACGGCCCGCCGCCCGCCGACCGCCACCGCCCCGGCCCTCGTGGACCCGGTCCGGCGCCTGTGCCACTGTGGGTGCCGTCACACGGCGCGGGCAGGGACCTGTCCGGGCGTACGTTCCCACCGGAGTCACCAGGAGTCGACATGACCATCGCCCCAGCACAGCACGCCCAGCACCGCGGAGCAGCCGAGCTCCCCTTCGTGGAGATCGGCGGTGGCAACAAGCTCAAGGTGATCCAGGTGGACGTCGCCGAGGGCCTGTGGATCGTGGAGAACATCTTCCAGACCGGCTACGCCGTACAGACCCATCGCCACACCGGGCCGGTCTACGCGTACACGATGTCCGGCGCCTGGAAGTACCGGGAGTACGACTACGTCAACCGGGCCGGCTCCTTCCTGTTCGAGCCCGCCGGGTCGGTCCACACCCTCGAGTGCGTGGAGGACGGCACCCAGGTGTGGTTCCAGATGTACGGCGTCAACCTCAACCTGGCCGAGGACGGCTCGATCGAGAGCGTGTTCGACGGCCCCGGTGCCCTCGAGGCCTACTACGCGCTGTGCGAGGCCGAGGGACTGCCCCGGCCCGACGTGCTGGTCAGCTGATCCCGACACCGGGACGGCGGGCGCGGCCGATGAGCGACTCCGTCGACGCCGGTGACATCGCCGCCGCGGCGGGGCGGCTCTCCTCCGTCGTCACCACCACGCCCCTGCACGAATCGACCCGCCTCGGCGCCGCACTCGGCCGGCCCGTGTGGCTGAAGCGCGAGGACCAGCAGGTCAGCCGGTCCTACAAGCTGCGCGGCGCGTTCACCCTCATCTCGTCGCTGACCGACGCCGAGCGGGCCGTCGGCGTGGTCTGCGCCAGTGCGGGCAACCACGCCCTCGGAGTCGCCTACAGCTGCCAGCTCCTCGGCGTGCGGGCGCGGGTGTTCCTCCCTACGACCACGCCGCGCCAGAAGCGCCAGCGGATCCAGGCCGTGGGCGGCGACCTGGTCGAGGCGGTGGTGGCCGGCCACACCTTCGACGAGGCCAGCGCCGCCGCCCTGGCCGACTCGGCCACCACGGGGGCCAACTACGTCCACCCCTTCGACGACCTCCGCACCATCGCCGGCCAGGGGACCGTCGCCGTGGAGATCACCGGGCAGCTCACCGACCCCGTCGGGACGCTCGTGGTCCCGGTCGGCGGGGGCGGGCTGCTCGCCGGCATGGCCACCTGGTTCCGGGCGCAGTCGCCCACGACCCGTCTCGTGGGGGTCGAGCCGGCCGGCGCCCCGAGCATGACGGCGGCACTGGCCGCCGGGGGCCCGGTGCCGATCGTGTCGACGGACCGGTTCGTGGAGGGTGCGGCCGTCGAACGGGTCGGCGACCTCACCTTCCCCATCGTGCGCGACCTGGTCGACGAGGTGGTGGTCGTGCCGGAGGGGGCCGTCGCCACCGAGATGCTCGACCTCTACCAGGTGGACGGCATCATCACCGAGCCCGCCGGCGCCCTGGCCACGGCCGCCGCCCGCCTGCTCGACCCCCGACCGGTGGGCCCGGTGGTGTGCGTGGTCTCCGGTGGTAACAACGACGTCAGCCGCTACGCCGAGACCATCGAGCGCTCGCTGGTTCACCAGGGACTGCGTCACTACTTCCTGGTGACCTTCCCCCAGGAGCCCGGCGCCCTGCGCCACTTCCTCGACGAGGTGCTCGGTGCGGGCGACGACATCGTCCT
>CAZULR010000245.1:0-4455 GCA_964621235.1 uncultured Acidimicrobiaceae bacterium | reverse complement strand
CCCTGTGGGACGTCGACTTCCGCACCGCCGTCAGCCAGGCCGAGCTCGAGGACCGGGAGCGTCCCGGCGCCTACCACCGGCTGCGCTTCCCCCGGGTGGGCGCTGACGGCGGCGTGGAGATCGAGACCACCCGGCCCGAGCTGCTCCCGGCCTGCGTCGCTCTGGTCGCCCACCCCGACGACGCCCGCTACCAGCCGCTGTTCGGCACCTCCGTCGTCACCCCGCTGTTCGCCGTGCCGGTCCCGGTGGTGGCCCACGAGCTGGCCGACCCCGAGAAGGGGTCCGGCATCGCCATGATCTGCACCTTCGGCGACCTCACCGACGTGGTCTGGTGGCGTGAGCTCGACCTGCCCACCCGCACCGTCGTCGGCCGCGACGGCCGGCTGCTGCCGGTGGCGTTCGGCACCGAGGGATGGGAGTCCGACGACGCGGTCGCCGCCGATGCCGCCTACGCCGAGCTGGCCGGGCGCACGGTCAGGCAGGCCCAGACCCGGATCGTCGAGCTGCTCGCCGCGTCGGGCGACCTCATCGGCGAGCCCCGGCCGATCACCCACCCCGTCAAGTTCTTCGAGAAGGGTGACCGTCCTCTCGAGATCGTGTCGTCCCGCCAGTGGTTTGTCGAGACGCTCCCCCACCGCGAGGCCCTCCTGGCGCGCGGCGAGGAGCTGCACTGGCACCCGGCGTACATGTCCCATCGCTACCGGGCCTGGGTCGAGGGCCTGACGGGCGACTGGAACATCAGCAGGCAGCGCTTCTTCGGCGTTCCCCTGCCGGTCTGGTACCCGGTCGACGCCGACGGCGAGATCGACTTCGACACGCCGATCTTCCCTTCCGAGGACCGGCTGCCCGTGGACCCCTCGACCGACGTGCCCGACGGATACGCCGCCGATCGTCGCGGCGAGCCCGGCGGATTCGTCGGCGATCCCGACGTCATGGACACCTGGGCGACGTCGTCGCTCACGCCGCAGATCGCGGGCGGGTGGGAGGACGACCCCGACCTGTTCGAGCGGGTCTTCCCGATGGACCTGCGGCCCCAGGCGCACGACATCATCCGCACCTGGCTGTTCTCCACCGTGGTGCGGGCCGAACTCGAGCACGGCGCCCTGCCCTGGAGCGACGCCGCCATCAGCGGCTGGGTCCTCGACCCGGACCGCAAGAAAATGTCCAAATCCAAAGGGAACGTCGTGACCCCGCTGCCGCTCCTGGAGGAGCACGGCGCGGACGCCGTCCGCTACTGGGCGGCGAGCGGGCGGCCCGGCACCGACACCGCTGTCGACGAGGGTCAGATGAAGGTCGGCCGGCGGCTCGCCATGAAGGTGCTCAACGCCTCGCGGTTCGCCCTCGGCCGCCTCACCGGTGACGACGGCGTCCTCGCGGTGCCGCCCGTCGACGCCGTCACCGCCCCCATCGACCGGGCCATGCTCGGCCGACTGGCCGTGGTCGTCCAGGAGTCCACCGCGGCCTACGAGGCCTACGACTACGCCCGGGCGCTCGAGCGCACCGAGGCGTTCTTCTGGGCGTTCTGCGACGACTACCTCGAGCTCGTCAAGTCGCGCGCCTACGGCGACCCGGCGGATGTGGGCACCACTTCGGCCCGCGCCGCGCTGGCCGCCGCCCTGTCGGTCCTGTTGCGCCTACTGGCGCCGACCCTTCCCTTCGTGACCGAGGAGGTCTGGTCATGGTGGCGGGCGGGCTCCATCCACGCCGCCTCCTGGCCGACGGTCGACGAGCTCGGCCCGGGTGCCGGTGGGGTCGAGCCGACCACCGACTCCGTCCTCGACGTGACCGCCGAGGTGCTGGGCCTGGTGCGACGGGCCAAGACCACGGCGAAGCGGTCGATGCGGGCCGAGGTGGCGACACTCACCGTCACGGACACGCCGGCCCGGCTGGGGGCACTGTCTGCGGCCGAGGGCGACCTGCGCGAGGCCGGTGGGGTGCGTGAGCTGGTGACGGTGCTGGGCGACGAGCCGGACGTCACGGTCGAGCTCGTCGAGAAGTAGACGCACCGGACTGTGGGGGCGGGCCGGACACGGCCGGGTGCCGGGCCGGCGGAGATCAGGCCAGGTAGACGCTGAGTGCCGCGTCGGCCATGTCGGCCGGGGTCCCCTGCTGCTCGATGCGGCCGTGGACCATGATCGCCGCGTGGTCGGCCACGGCCAGCGCCGTCGTCACGAACTGCTCGACCAGGACGATCGTCATGCCCCGTCGGGACAGCTTCCCGACCAGCTCGTAGAGCTCGGACACGATGAGGGGGGCGAGGCCCATGGAGAGCTCGTCGAGGTAGAGCACGCGCGGCTCGGTGACCAGCGCCCGGGAGATGGCGAGCATCTGCTGCTCTCCGCCGGACATCGTCCCGGCGAGCTGGCGGCGGCGCTCCTTCAGGACCGGGAACGTCTCATAGGTGTGGTCCTCGACATCCTTCATGGTGATCCCGCCCCGGTAGGTCCAGATCCGGAGGTTCTCGCGCACCGTCAGGTTCGGGAAGATCCCCCGTCCCTCGGGCACGGCGCACACGCCCTGGCGGGCCAACTTCTCGGCCGAGGTCCGGCCGATGGGCGTGTCGCCGATCACGACCTCGCCGGCGGTGGGCCGCATCCGGCCGCTCATCACCTTGAGAAGGGTCGACTTGCCGGCGCCGTTGGGTCCCAGGAGGGCGAACACGCTGCCCGCCGGGATCTCGAGGTCGACCCCGTGGAGCACCTCGATGCGGCCGTACGAGGCGCGTACACCCTGGACGCTCACGCTGGGCGGCAGGACACGGGTGGTGGCACCGGATGTGGAGGTCGCGGACTTGTCGGTCATGGTTGGGCCGCCCCGTCGTGCTCGTCCGCGCCGTCCGTGTCCACGAGCGTCTCGCCGACGTCCGCGTTGTCGAGTTCGTCGCGGGCGGCCGGGTCGCCCGGCGCCGCGGGACCGTCGCCGGCCGCCGCCGCGTCCAGCGCCTCCTCCTCGGTGACCGTGCCGAGGTAGGCGGCCTGGACCATCGGGTCCTTCCGGATCTCCTCGGGGGTACCCGAAGCGATGACGTCGCCGAAGTCGAGCACGTAGATGTAGTCGCAGATCCGCATGACCAGTTCCATGTCGTGCTCGACGAGGAGCACGCCCATACCTCCCCGGGCCAACGTGGTGAGCAGCTCGCCCAACGTCTCCGACTCGGCGTCGTCGAGACCCGAACCGGGCTCGTCGAGGAGCAGTACCTTGGGGGCCATGGCCAGGGCACGGGCCAACTCCACCATCCGGGCGAGGCCCGTCGGCATGGCGCTCGCCTGGTCGGCCGCCATCCCGCCGAGTCCCACCCCCTCGAGTAGCCGGTCCGACGTGGCGACGGCCACCGAGCCGGGACCGGTGGGTTCGGTCGCGGGCAGTCCGTCTGCGCCGGGCACCCCCTGCTTCACCCACGGGAAGGCGCGCTTGACGTGCCGCCACTGCCACCACTTGACCGAGGACTCGAGGCCCACCTGCACGTTCTCGCCGGCGGTGAGGGTGCCGAACAGCTCGAGCCGCTGGAACGTTCGGGCGAGGCCGAGCCGGGCACGGCGATGGGGCTTCATCTTGGTGATGTCGGTGTCGTAGAGGTGCACCGTGCCCCGGTCGGGAGTCTGCAGTCCGCTGATCACGTTGAACAGGGTCGTCTTGCCGGCGCCGTTGGGACCGATGAGCCCGGTCACGCTGCCCTCGCTGACGGTCAGGTTGGCGTCGCTCAGCGCGGCCACGCCACCGAACCGGACGGCGACGCCCTCCACGGTCAGGACCGCGGTGGCCGGTGCGTCGGTGGCCACGGTGGCCTCCTGGTCAACCTGCGGCACGGGAGCCCTCCCCTCCGAGCGCCATGCCGTTGAACGCCGGCGACGGCTCGGCGAGCGTCACCGCACCCCCGCCCTTCGCCCACGGGAGGCGGATGTGGAGCGCCTCGATGCCGAGGATGCCGTTCGCGGCCCGTCCGATCAGGATGATGCCGATGCCGGCGAAGATGCCGACGCTGGACGGCCACACCTGGTTGAGGACGACGTAGGTCAGGGCCGCCATGAAGGCCCCCGACACGGTGCGGATGCTCCAGATGGTCACGAACAGCACGAAGATGATGCCCGGGAAGATGTCGAAGTCGGTCGTGCCCACGATGCCCTGCACCGTCCCGTAGAGGGCGCCGGCCAGACCGGCCATGCCGGCGGCGATGGCGAACACGGCCACCTTGGTGAAGCCGATGTCGAGGCCGACGGTGGCGTAGGCGGCAGGGGAGTCGTTGACCGCCACCAGCCGGCGGCCGAAGAGGCTGCGCCGGATGGCGAGGACCAGCAGGGCGGACAGCACGAAGAACGCGGTGACGAGCAGGAATTCGGCGGTGTCGCCGCCGAAGGACAGTCCGGGCAGCACGATGCGGCCGATCTGCAACCCACCCGATCCGTAGATGCGGCCGTCGGCGAAGAAGCCGGTGGCCACGGCGTCGGCGAAGGCGAA
>CAZULR010000244.1:0-4476 GCA_964621235.1 uncultured Acidimicrobiaceae bacterium | reverse complement strand
CCTCGGGCGCGGACGGGCTCCGGGTGACCTCGGACACCACCCGGTGGCCGAAGCTTCCGTCGCGTCCGCTCGCCCCGACCACGGCGATCCGTCGGGCCTCCAGCATGGCCCGCACGGCCGGGTCGACCATGCCGGCTACCTCGGGCGCAGCTTGCCCGCCACGCCCTCCGCCGACTTCTTGTCGGCCAGGGCGGCCCGGACGGCCTGCCAGCCCGGGATGCCGCACACGCCACCGCCGGCATGGGTGGCCGAGCTCCCGTTGTAGAGGCCCTTGATGGGAGTCCGGTAGTCGGCGTAGCCGGGGGCGGGGCGCATGGTGAAGAGCTGCTCGAGGGAGAGCTCGCCGTGGAAGATGTTGCCGCCGATCAGGCCGTACTCCTGCTCCATCTCGTAGGGACCGACCACGTCGCGGTGGATGATCGACTTCTTGAAGTTGGGGGCCACCTCGTCGTAGCAGTCCACCAGCCGGTCGGCGTAGGCCTCGAGCTCCTCGGTGTGGGGCTCCTCGGACCACGACTCGGGGACCCACTGCGAGAACATCGACATGATGTGGGTCCCCTCGGGGGCCAGTGTCTTGTCCCACGTGGTCGGGATCACGCCGTCGCTGAACGGCCGCGTGGCGGCACGCCCGGCCCGGGCGTCCAGGAAGGCCTCCTCCATGTACTCGATGGACGGCGCCATCTCGACCGAGCCGGTGTGGTGCTCGCCCATGCCGTCGCACGGGTCGGCGGTGAAGTTGGGCAGCTCGGACAGGGCCAGGTTGATCTTGACTACTCCGCTGCGGGTCTTCCAGCGCTTGATGTCCGTCACGAAGTCGTCCGGCAGGTCGCGCTCTTCGAGCTGGTCGAGGAAGGCCGTCTTCGGGTGGAGCGTGGTGACGACGACGGGGGCATCGATCTGCTCGCCGTCCTCGAGGACCACGCCGGTGACCCTGCCGTTGCGCACCAGTGTCTTCGCCACCCGGGCGTTGGTCCGGACCTCGGCGCCGAAGTGGCGCGCCGAGCGCTCCATGGCGTCGGCCACCGCGCCCATGCCGCCCTCGGGGAAGCCCCAGTTGCCCAGGTGGCCGTCGCCGATGTCGCCGATCGAGTGGTGGGCCATGACGTAGGCGGTGCCCGGCTCCATGGGCCCCGCCCAGGTGCCGATGACGCCGTTCACGGCGATCGGCGCCTTGACCTGCCAGGACTCGAACCAGTCGTCGAGCAGGTCGGAGATGGACATGGTGAACAGGCGGACGACGTCAGCGATCGTCCGCACGTCGAGCCCGCGGTGGCGCCAGGCCAGGCGCAGGGTGTCGGCCAGGTCGCCGGGCCTGCGGGAGCCGATGTTGGGGGGCACTGTCAACAGGAGCGGCCCGAGCACATCGGCCAGGCCGCCCAGCCAGGCGTCCCACTTGGGCATGGCTTCGGCGTCCTTCTTGGACCACTGGGCGATCGAGTCGTAGTTCTTCTTGGCGTCGTCGGCGTAGATCTTGATCGATCCGCCCTCGGGGAACGCCTGGTAGTAGGGGCCCATCGGGTACACCTTGTAGCCGAAGCGCTCGAGCTGCAGATCCTGCATGATCGTCGGCGGCAGCAGGCTCATGACGTAGGAGAGCCGGGTCACCTTGAACTCGGGGGCGTCGGGCCAGGGCGCCTCTGTGGTGGCCGCACCGCCCGTCTTGTACCGGCTCTCGAGGACGAGGGTGCGGAGCCCGGCGCGGGACAGGTAGGCCCCGGCCACCAGGCCGTTGTGCCCACCGCCGATCACGACGGCGTCGTACGTGGAGGTCATTGCGTCCCCTTCGGTGTCACCGGGCTCGACCCGTGCGAGTATTGACTGATCGTTCAGCCTAACCGGGGCACCCTGCCGCGACAAGGCCGATCGAAGGGGTCGCGACGCCCGGGCGCACTACGGTGCACGAAGACGGCGGTGACGACGGAAGGGTGGAGATGAACGACGACCAGGCGAGCCCGACCAGCTCCGCGGCGACCGCCGACAAGCGACGCGAGGACATGATCCGTGCCGCACTCGACGTGATCGTGGAGCGCGGCTATCCGGACACGCGCATCGCCGACGTGGCCGAGCGCGCCGGCACCAGTCCCGCCCTCGTCATCTACTACTTCACGACCAAGGACAACCTCCTGACCGAGGCGGTGCGCCTCGCCGAGGACCACTGGTACGACCTGGGGGCCGCCCGCATGGCGGCCATCGAGAGTTCGGCCGGCCGGCTCGAGTGGATCATCGCCGCCACGTGCCTTCCCCAGGCCGACGAGGAGCTGCCCGAGCCGTGGGCGCTCTGGCTCGACCTCTGGGCCCAGGCCGTCCGCCACCCCGAGGTCGCCCGGGTGCGCGCCGACTTCGACGCCAGGTGGCGTGCGACCATCGCCGACGTGGTGGTGGAAGGCGAGTCCTCGGGCGAGTTCTCCCCGGTCGACCCCGCCGAGTTCGCCATCACGCTGTCGGCCCTGCTCGACGGGTTCGCCGTGCAGATCGCGCTCGAGGACGCGGTCGTCAGCCCGGAGACGGCCTTCGCCTGCGCCATGACGTTCGCCGCCGACAAGCTGGGTTTCGCCTGGTCCGGGGGGAAGGCCGGCAGCGGCTCCTCCGGCAGGGGCAGGGGCAGGGCCGACGGGGTGCGCCGCTGACCCGCGGCGGGTCGGGGCTGGTGCACCGGCGCCGCGCTCCCTACACTGAGTGACCATTCAACCGGGAGTCGTCCCAGGAGCCCGTCTGGTGGGGGCCACCTCGGGGACGACAGGGGAGAGGAGGCAGCCATGGCCGGAGGCGAGGTGCAGCTGGTGGCGCTGACCAAGCGGTTCGACGACGTCGCGGCCGTGGCCGGCATCGACCTCCACATCCCGTCGGGCGAGTTCTTCTCGATCCTGGGCCCGTCCGGCTGCGGCAAGACGACCACCCTGCGCCTCGTGGCGGGCTTCGAGGAACCCACCAGCGGCGCCATCCTGCTGGACGGCGAGGACGTGGCCCGCAAGCCCCCGCACAAGCGCAACGTCAACACCGTCTTCCAGAGCTACGCCCTCTTCCCGTTTCTGACCGTCACCGACAATGTCGCGTTCGGCCTCCGCTACCAGGACGTCACCAAGGCCGAGAAGGCCGAACGGGTGGGTGCGGCCCTGGAGCTGGTACAGCTCCAGGGCTACGGCAAGCGGCGCCCCGGCCAGCTGTCCGGGGGCCAGCAGCAACGGGTCGCCCTGGCCCGCGCCCTGGTGCTCAACCCGGCCGTGCTGCTGCTCGACGAGCCGCTCGGCGCGTTGGACGCCAAGCTCCGGCGCACCCTGCAGGTGGAGCTGAAGGCGCTCCAGGAGCACGTCGGCATCACGTTCCTCTACGTCACCCACGACCAGGAGGAGGCGCTGACCATGTCGGATCGCCTGGCCGTCATGGAGGAGGGCCGGGTGGCCCAGGTCGGCCCGCCGGCCGAGGTCTACGAACAGCCCGCCAACGCGTACGTCGCCGACTTCCTGGGGGTATCCAACCTGATGGAGGCGTACGCATCGGGCTGCGGCCCGGACGCGGCCTGCCGGGTCCGACTGGGCGACTTCGACCTGCAGGCGGCCCAGGGGGCGACCGACGCATCGGGTGCCGTGCTGCTCGCCATCCGGCCCGAGCGAGTGGCCATCGAGCCCTATGACTCGTCCGGGCCCAACCGGGTCCCCGGGATGGTGGAGCGGCTCGTGTACCTCGGCTCGGCCACCCAGGTCATCCTCCGGCTGGCGGAGGGGTCCCTGGTCCAGGCCCTGGTGCAGAACACGGGCGAGAACACGGTCTACGCGCAGGGTGATGCCATGCGGGTCCACCTGCCGTGCGACGCACTGCGCGTGCTGCCCCGTGGACATGCGCCGGTGGTCGAGGACCCGGCCCTGCCGGAGCCCGCGGTGCCCACCACCCAGCCGGTGGCCTGAGGAGCACCTCCGCCGGGCTACATGCCCGCGATGGAGGTCATCGCCTCCTGGCGGTTCGCCCCCCGCTCGCCCCTCGTCATCCACCGGTAGGCCACGAAGCCGATGGTGGCCACGGCGAAGCTCATGACCAGCATGATGGTGGCCAGCGCGTTGAGGGCCGGACCGCCGTTCCCGCCGTGGCTGGTCGAGTAGATGATCACCGACATGGGCTGGCTGTCGGCCGAGCCGGACAGCAGGTCCACGACGACGAAGTCGTCGACGACGCTGGCGAAGACGAGCACGGCGCTGGCGAAGATGGCCGGCATCAGCAGGGGGAGGAGCACACGTCGGACGGCCTGGACGCGTGACGCGCCGAGGTCGGCCGCGGCCTCCTCGTAGGAGCTGCCGATCGACGCCAGTCGCGCCAGCACGATGATCGCCGGCCAGGAGAAGTTCCACGTCACCAGTCCGAGCACCTCGGCCCCCGTTCCGAGGTGGACCGCGGTGAAGAGCTGGGTGAACAGGAAGAACATGGCGACGCCGAAGATCAGCTCCGGGATCACGTAGGAGAACACCATCACGAAGTTGAAGGTGG
>CAZULR010000243.1:0-4496 GCA_964621235.1 uncultured Acidimicrobiaceae bacterium | reverse complement strand
CGATGATCTCGCGCTTGAACGGCTGGTCGCCGAAGAGCTCGAGCCCCTCGGCGATGGAGTGCTCGTGACGGACGAAGGGCTGGTCCTCGGCCATGATGGCCCGCATCTCGGCCGTGATCCGCTCGAGGTCCTCGTCGGTGAAGTGGGCACCACCCGGTAGCTCGAAGTCATAGTAGAAGCCGTCCTCGATGACCGGCCCGATGGCGAAGTGCGCACCCGGCCAGAGTCGCAGCACGGCCTGGGCCAGAACGTGGGCCGTCGAGTGCCGCAGGACTTCTCGGCCGAGCGGCGTGGTCGCCGTCACCACGGTGACCTCGGCCCCGTCGGGGAGCGTCTGCGACAGGTCGACCGGTTGGCCGTCGAAGGTGGCGGCCACGGCCGCCTTGGCCAGGCGGGGACCGATCGACTGCGCGAACTCCAGGGCCGTGGTGCCGGGCTCGAACTCCTTGGTGCTGCCATCGGGGAGTCGGACGGTCACGGCTGCCATGGGTTGCCTTTCAGTGGGGCCCGCCGCGCTGGCGGGTCTCGGGAATCGGGTGGGACGGGGTCGGGCCCCGCCTGCCGTCGGGCAGGACTACAGGGTAACGCCGAGCAGGGCCGCACCCTGGGCGACCGGCCGGCCGAGCGCGGCCTCGTCGTCGAGGGCGGCGAGCGCGGTCGGCGTGTCGAGGTCGTCGTCGAGCGCGGCCCGGACCCGCCACAGGCCGTCCTCGTCGGAGCCGAGCGCGCCGACCGGGTCGGCGAGGTCGCCTTCGGGCGCGACACCACCGGCGGCCCGCCAGGCCTCCAGGCGCGCCGCCCCGCGGACGAGGTCGTCGTGCGACCACTGCCAGTCGGGACGGTAGTGGTGGGACAGCAGGGCGAGCCGCACCGCGGCGGGCTCCCACTCCTGCAACAGGTCGCCGACGAAGACCAGGTTGCCGAGCGACTTCGACATCTTGGTCCCGTCCAGGCCCACCAGTCCGACGTGGAGCCAGTGCCGGACGAAGGGCGACCCGGTGGCCGCCTCGGACTGGGCCGTCTCGCACTCGTGGTGCGGGAAGACGAGGTCCCGGCCACCGCCGTGGACGTCGACCGTCTCCCCCAGCTCGCGCAGCGCCAGCGCCGAGCACTCGATGTGCCAGCCCGGTCGGCCGGGGCCCCAGCGGGACTCCCAGGCCGGCTCGTCGGCCAGCGACGGCTGCCACAGCACGAAGTCGAGCGGGTGGCGCTTGTTCGGGTCGTCCGGGTTGCCGCCGTGCTCGGCCGCCATGGCCAGCATGGTGGTGTGGTCGAAGTGGCTGACCTCCCCGAACCGGGAGAAGGTGGTGACGTCGAAGTAGACGGCGCCACCGGCCAGGTAGGCGTTGCCAGAATCGAGGACGGCGCCGATCAGGGTCAGGATCTCCGCGATGGCCGAGGTGGCCCGGGGCTCGGACCACGACGGGATGAGCCCGAGAGCCGCCATGTCACGGTCGAACCGGGTGATCTCCTCGGCCGCCAGGTCGAGGTAGTGCACGCCGAGCTCCCGCGCCTTGCGCAGGATGTCGTCATCGACGTCGGTGACGTTGCGGACACACCGGGTCTCGTGCCCGAGGTCACGCAGCCGGCGCTGGAGGACGTCGAAGGTCAGGTACACCTGCGCGTGGCCCAGGTGGGCCGAGTCGTACGGGGTGATCCCGCACGAGTACAGGGTCACCAGTTCGCCCGGCTCGAAGGGGACGACCGCGCGGCGGGCCGTGTCGTAGAGGTGGATCATGTGGGGTCGTGCCGCCCGCTCATGCGTCGGGGAAACCGGCCAGCTGCACCGCGGCGTGGACCTTGTGGCGGATGTTGACCGTGATCAGGACGGCGGTGAACGCCTCGATGGCCGCCGCCTGGGACAGGCTGCCGGCGTCGATGCCCCGCAGCCCCTCGATGCGGTCGACCAAGGCCACCGTGGCCTCCGAGGCCTCGGGGTGGTCCGAGCAGACCAGGACGTCGGCGGCCATTGGCGCCGACAGCCTCTCCATCTCGGAGGCCGGCAGGTGATGGAACGAGGCGGACACCAGCGACTTCGGCAGCACGGCCTGCAATGTGGCGGCCACGGAGCCACGGGGGGGCATCAGGGCGAGGAATTCGCGTCCCTCCTTGACCAGCGCGTTGGCCATGGACACCACCACCTTGCCGGCCAGCGCAGCGGCGAGGGGCTTGACGGTGGCCACGGCACCGTCCCAGGGGGTCGCCATCACGACGAGCTCGGCGGCGGCGCAGTCCTCGTTGGCGGCGCCCGAGATGGCCAGCGTGTGGTCGGGCCACGCCTCGACGAGGCCGCGCGCCACGCCCGTGGCCCGCTCGGCGTCCCGCGACCCCAGCACGACCTCGTCGCCCGCCGCCGCGAGGCGCACGGCCAGACCCCGACCGGCCGGGCCGGTACCCCCCAGAATTCCAATTTGCATGGGGCACACCTTATGCACACCACCTCCAGCGCCACGCGAACGGACGGGCCTCCCCGGACCCGCCCGACGGGCGGGGTGGACCTCGCCGGTCGGGGGCGGCGGTACCCTTTCCGCGCATGGGACTCCTCGAGGGAAAGCGGATCTTGGTCACCGGCGTGCTGACGGACGCCTCGTTGGCCTTCGCCGTGGCGCGGTCCGCACAGCAGGAGGGCGCTGAGGTGGTGCTGAGCGGTGCGGGGCGCGGGCTCTCGCTCACCAGGAGAACCGCACGCAAACTCCCCGTCGAGTGCGAGGTGCTGGAGATCGACGTGACCGAGCCCAGCCAGCTGGCGGCGGCCGCGGCCGAGCTGGGCGGCCGGTGGGACCGCCTGGACGGGCTCCTCCACGCCATCGGGTACGCCCCGCCCGAATGCCTGGGCGGTGACATCTTCCAGGCCGACTGGGACCAGGTCCAGGTGGCGCTGCACGTGTCGACCTACTCCCTCAAGGCCCTGGTCGAGGCGTTCCGTCCGCTGCTGGTGGCCGCCGGCACCGACGGCCGGCCCGGTGCCTCGGTGGTCGGACTGGACTTCGACGCCACCGTCGCCTGGCCGGTCTACGACTGGATGGGCGTCTCCAAGGCGGCACTCGAGTCGCTCGCCCGCTACCTCGCCCGGGACCTCGGGAGGGACCGGGTACGCGTCAACCTGGTGGCCGCCGGGCCCGTCAAGACGATGGCGGCCAAGTCCATCCCGGGGTTCGCGACCTTCGAGGACACCTGGGGCGAGCGGGCCCCACTCGGCTGGGACGTCCTCGACACCGACGTCGTCGCCCGCGGATGCCTGGCCCTCCTGTCCGACCTCCTGCCCATGACCACCGGCGAGATCCTGCACGTGGACGGCGGCGTCCACGCCATGGGTCGCTGACGTGGCCCCCACCCCGGACCAGTTGCGCGCCGCCGTCGCCCACTACGTGGACACCATCAACGGGCGCGACCCCGCGGCCATCGCCGCCCTCTTCACCGAGGACGCCGTCCAGGCCGACCCGGCGTCGCAGCCACCGAACGTCGGACGCGTCGCCATCACCCGCTTCTTCGCCGACGGAATCGGCGCCAGCGAGGACTGGACGTTCGCGGCGACCGCCGTGCACACCTGCGCGTCGACCGTCGCTGTGGACTTCACCATCGCCGTCCAGATCAGCGGCGGCACCATGCGGATCGGCGGGATCGAGGTCTTCGAGGCCGCCGACGACGGGCGGTTCCGGTCGGCGCACGCCTACTGGGACGACGCCGACGTGGAGTTCGCGTGAACGCGTCCGACGCCGCCACCCAGATCCAGAACCTGGTCCACCGCTACGCCGAGCTCATCGACCTCGGCGACTTCGATGGACTCGGCCGACTGCTCGGTCGGGCCCAGGTCGGATCCGGCGACCACCCGGGGACGCTGACCGGTGCCGGGGCCCTGGCCGCCATGTTCACCTCGACCACCCGCCGCTACGGGGACGGCACCCCGCGCACGAAGCACGTCACCACCAACTGCATCGTCGAGGTCGACGAGGACGCGGCGACCGCCACCTGCCGGTCGTACTTCACGGTGCTCCAGGCGGTACCCGAGCTGCCGCTACAGCCCATCGTGGCCGGGCGCTACCACGATCGGTTCGCCTACGAGGACGGGGCCTGGCGCTTCGCCGAGCGCCGCTTCTTCATCGACCTGGTCGGCGATGTCAGCCGTCACCAGCTCGTCCCGCTCCCCTCGACCGACTGACGTCACCCACGTGGCCGGCCGGCGACACCGAGTCGACCTTGACCGACACGTAGGCCCCCCGTAGGTTCGGGCCCAGCCGCACCGACCATGGTCGCGGCGGACAAGGGGGACCCGGCATGGATCGACTCGAGGGGACCGTCGCGGTGGTGACCGGGGCGGCGTCCGGCATCGGTGCGGCCTGCGTGGAACGGCTGTCGGCCGAGGGAGCGACGGTGGCCACCATCGACCGCACCGAGGGCGTCGACTACGTCCTCGACGTGCGGGACGAGGCTGCGGTGCGCGACGCCTTCGCCGACGTCGTCGCCCGGCACGGCGGCGTCGACTCGGTCGTGCACTG
>CAZULR010000242.1:0-4497 GCA_964621235.1 uncultured Acidimicrobiaceae bacterium | reverse complement strand
TTCGAGTTGGTCTTCGGGATCCTCATCGGCCCCGAGGTGCTCGGGTGGGCCAGTCCCGACCCGTTCGTCAGCGGACTCTCCACGCTCGGCATCTGCTTCCTGTTCTTCATGGCCGGTTACGAGATCGATTTCCACAAGCTCTCCGGTCACCCGCTCAACCGGGGGATCGTGGGCTGGCTGGCGTCACTGGTGCTCGGCCTCTCGGTTGGCATCGTCCTCCTGCTCTCCGGCTACGTCATCTCGAGCCTGCTGATCGGCCTGGCGCTGACCACCACGGCGATCGGCACACTCCTGCCGATGTTGCGGGACCGCGACATGCTGGAGTCGCCGTTCGGCAAGTTCCTGCTGGCGGCGGGCACCGCCGGCGAGTTCGGGCCGGTGCTGGCCGTGACGGTGCTCCTCGGCGTGTCGAGCCCGGAGGCGGAGCTCCTGCTGCTGGTGCTCTTCGTCGTCCTCACCGTGGCCGTGGCCTGGGTCGCCTCACGGCCCCAGCCGCCCCGGGTCGTCGAGACGATGCAACGCCACCTCGGCACCTCGAGCCAGCTGCCGGTCCGGATCGTCCTGCTGCTCATCACCGGCCTGACGGTGGTGGCGGCGTCGCTCAGTCTCGAGGTCCTCCTCGGGGCCTTCGCCGCCGGCCTGATCGTCCGCATCGCCTTCAACCACGAACAGGCGGCCGCCATGCAGCCCCGACTGGAGTCGATCGGGTTCGGGTTCCTGATCCCCGTGTTCTTCGTGGTCAGCGGCATGAAGTTCCACGCCAACGCGCTGTTCCACAGCGCCGCCACGCTCGAGCGGGTGCCCGTCTTCCTCGGGCTGTTCCTGGTGGTCCGCGGACTGCCCGCGCTGCTCGTCTACGCCCGGGTGCTGACGTTCCGCCAGCGGAGCGCGTTGGCCGTCCTGCAGTCGACCGCGCTCCCCCTGCTGGTGGTGATCTCCGACATCGGCCTCGCCACCCACCGCATGCTGCCGGTCAATGCCACCGCTCTGGTCGGCGCCGGCATGGTCTCGGTGCTGGTCTTCCCGTTGGTCGGCTTCGCCATCGCCGGCCCCGACGCCGGGCCCGTGCGCACGGAGCTGCGCGACCGCACCGACCCGGCCCGTGACTTCCTCTGAGCGGCGACGGCCACTCCCTCGTCAGGCGTCGAAGCTGACGAAGGACTCCTGCTCGTAGCCGAGCAGTCGCTCGTACTGCTCCCGCAGGCCCGCCGTCCGGGAGGAGTCGTTGGCCAGGTTCACCAGCTCGTGCGGGTCGACGTCGTGGTCGTACCACTCGTGGTCGTTGTCGTCGAAGGCGCAGTCGACGTCGAAGAGCTTGTGGCCTGGCGACTTGCCCCACAGGCCGGTGCCCGGCTTGCCGCCGCCGACCCCGTAGTAGCGGGCGTACTTGTGCCGGCCGTCGAAGAAGCCGCGCAGCGCGTAGCGGACCCGGTTGAGGTTGGTGGTCTGGGCCGAGTCCTGGGCGAAAAGGATGTGGTCGCGGACGGAGGCCGTGGTGTCGGCCAGCACCGGGGTGAGGTCCGACCCCTGCACGGTGGCCCCTGACGTCGTCGGGTCGACCCCGGCCAGCGCGCAGATGGTGGCGGCCAGGTCGACATGCGACCCGAGGGCCGACGTGACGGTGCCGGGGGAAGTGGTGCCGGGCACCTTGACGTAGAGCGGGACCCGCATGATCTCGTCGTAGACGAACGGCCCCTTCGAGCGCAGGCCGTGGGAGCCGCACATGTCGCCGTGGTCCGAGGTGAAGATGATGATGGTGTCGTCCCACGCCCCCGACGCCTCGAGCGCCGAGAGCACGGTCCCGAGACTCCGGTCGGCCAGCTGGTGCAGGTGGACGTAGTAGTCGAGGTGGCGCAACCAGGCCGCCTTGTCCGACGGGTCGATGTAGCCGTAGAGGCCGTGCTGCTGGTCCCAGCGCCACTGGCGGTGGGCCTCCGGCTTGGTGTGGAGCGGATCGGTGAAGTTGGCCGGCAGGGTGTCGCAGACCTCCGGGTACGGCTCCCGGTAGACGGGCACCGTCTCGTCGTCCTTCCAGGCGGCCGACTCGAGGACCTTGCGGATGCGGGCGACCTCCTCGGGGTGGGCCTCCTCGTAGCCGGGCTGGTCGACGGGGAACCACATGACGTCGTGGGGGTTGACCAGCGCCACGGTGAGGAACCACGGCTCGTCGCCGGCGTTGTCGCCCCCGGCGTTCTCGGCCAGCCAGTGGGCGGCGTTGGAGGCGATGACGGGGTCGAAGTGGACGCCGGTGCCGGCCCAGCCCATGAAGTGCCGGTCGTTGCCGTCCCAGTCGGCGAAGCCGTATGCCTCCATGTCGGGCGCGGCCGCGTGGGAGAGGTGCCACTTGCCGATGTAGGAGGAGCGGTACCCGGCGCCGTCGAGCAGCGAGCCGAGGGTCGGCGTCGTGGTCGGGAGCTCGTCGTGCTCAGGCATGATCACGTTGTCGAGCACCCCGTGGCCCGGCAGGTACCGACCGGTGAAGAGACTGGCTCGGCTGGGCGAGCACGGCGACGAGTGGGTGAAGTAGTTCGTGAACTCGAGTCCCTCGGAACGCAGGCGGTCCCGCCACGGCAGTGAGGTGCCGGCCGGCAGCCAGGAGCGTTGGCGCTCCTGGTCGGAGACGACGAGCAGGATGTTCGGGCGCTTCGGCGCGGGTGCGGTGTCGACCATGCCGGAACGGTAGCGCTCCTGGGAGGTGACGCACGGGCCCGCCACGAGCGCTCTCGGGGACCGCCATGGCATGATTCCGACGGTGCCGACGAGTCTCAACCGATCGACTGGTATCGAGAAGCGGCTCGAACGGTATCTCGCACGCCGGGGTTGGCCGATCGCCGTGAGCACCCTGTTCGTGGTGGCCGGTTTGCTCTACTTCTTCCGCTGGTCGCCCGTGGTTCGTCACCGGGCGTCGCTGTGGATCATGCCGTCGGACCTCTGGACGACCTACGGCGCCGCGAACGCCGCGGCCCACGGGCACTTCGCGTCGATCTACGGCCACGGCTTCCTGGCCTTTCCCGGGTTCCTCGCGGTGCTGGCGCCGCTCGGCGCGCTGGCGGGCCGGTTCCAGACCGCCTACGTCCAGGTCACCAGCCACGGTCACCCCTTCACCGGGTCCCATGTCGTCGTCGGGGACGGGACTCCGCTCAATTCGTTCGACGCGCTGGTCAACGACGGCGACCTCTACGCCGTCCACGAGAGCGTGTTCGCGCTGCTTGCCCCGTTCATCCTCCTCGTCTCGTGCACGGCGGTCTTCGCGTGTGACGCCATGGCCGAATTCCTCGAGGTCGTCCGCTGGCGCCGGGCTGTCCTTTCGGCCGTCGAGGCCGTCCTGCTGTGGGGGCTGGTCGTCGTGGCGGGCCACCCGGAAGACGCGCTGGCCGTCGCCCTGGCCACCTGGGCACTGTTGTGGGCGTTCCAGGACCGGTGGACGGGTGCCGGCTGGCTGTTCGGCGTCGCAGTGGCCATCCAGCCACTGGTGCTGGTCGCCTTCCCGATCCTGCTGGTCTTCGGCGGTCGTCAGCGAACCATCGGACTGCTGGTCCGCGGTGCCGTCCCTGCGGCGGCGGTGATCATCGGCCCGTTGGTGGCGGACCCCCACGCCACGCTGCACGCGTTGGTCGACCAGCCGACCTTCCCGAATGCGACCATCAACTTCAAGACACTGTGGACACCCCTGGCCCCCCACCTCGGCGGACACGGGGCGGACGAGAAGGTGGGCGGGGGTCCGGTCCGGCTGATCGCGCTGGTGTTGGCCGCAGGGATCGGCTGGTTCACGCTCCGGTGGCGGCAGCGTCCCGAGATGATCGTGTGGGCAGCCGCCCTCGCGCTCGCGCTCCGGGTCTACACCGAGTCGGTGATGACGGCGTACTACACCTGGCCGGCGCTGGCGCTGGGTGTGGTCATCGCATGCCGGGCGGTCACGTGGCGCTTCTGGGTGGCGGTGTCGGCGGCGTTGGTGACCACCGTGGTCGGCCAGTGGAGGATCGAGTCCTACCTCTGGTGGGCCCTCCAGGTCGTGGGTGTGACCGTCGTCCTCGCCGCCTCCGCCCACCCCGGTGCTCCCGAACCGGTGCCTCCTGCGCCGGTGCGCCGCCCCTCGTCGGACCGGTCGCGGTCCCGCCCGTCGGGTCGCCCGGCCAAGGGGGGCCAGAAGGCCCGGCGGTGAATCGTTCCTCGACGTCGGGAGCCCGTCCGAGGCCGGTCGGTGGGAGGGGTCCAGTAAGGGGGACGACCCCCGGGTAGGCACAAAACTGAAATCTGTTCTACATTTCGTCCGTCACGTTCGCCGCACGCCCAGGGGGAGGCCCGTCATGGCCGACAGTGAGGTCCTGCACGCAGAGCACCGGCTCGAGTATCCGTATTCGCGCTCGACCGGTCCGATCATCGGCGCCTTCTTGACGGCCCTGCGCGAGGGCCGGTTCGTGGGTGCCACCGGCACCGACGGTAAGGTCATCGTGCCGCCGACCGAGTACGACCCGCTGACCGGCGACGACGTCGGCG
>CAZULR010000241.1:0-4507 GCA_964621235.1 uncultured Acidimicrobiaceae bacterium | reverse complement strand
GCTCGCCACTCGAGCCGTAGGCGACCGCCGGGGCGACCAGCAGGAGCGGGTCGAGGTCCGCCGCCGCTGTGGCCACGGCCACGGCGATGTCCGTGTCGGTCGTGACGGGCAGATGGGGGCCGTGCTGCTCCGTCGCCCCGACCGGCACCACGAGCACGGCACCGGCGGCGGCCAGGTCGGCGACCTCCGGCCAGGTCGCGTTGTCCGGGTCGCTCATGGTTCCGTGCCCCCGGGCGCCGGTGCCGTGCTCCCGTCGAGATAGCCGTGACGGACGAGGTACGTCAGCAGCACCTCCGCGGCCTCGGCGGCGTCGGCGGGTTGGACCACGGTCGGAGGGTCGTGGGCGACCAGGGCCCCGGTCAGGGCGAGGAGCCGCAGCCGCGGGTCGTCCCCTTCGGGCGGCGGGAGCACGCGCGTCCGAGGCGAGTAGGGCCGGGGCGGTCCCAGGTGGAGGGAGCCCGGTCCGCCTGAGGGACCGGTGGCCGACGCCACCTCGAGCGAAGGGTCCACCGGGGTGGGGGCCAGGTCGGCCGCCAACGCACCGGCCAGCGGTGCCCGGCGCAGGCGCACGCCGGCACCCTCCACCGAGCACACGGCGGGCAGCGCCACCCGGAGGCGCTCGCGCCATCCGCCGTCGAGTCTGCGCTCGACCAGCAGCGATCCGGGACCGTCGGTGTCGAGCGCGACCAGTCCCAGCGCCTGGGCAACGCCGAGCTCGTGCGCCAGGTAGGCGGGAAGCGCGCCGGTGCCCCGGTCGACCGACCGGTCGCCGCACAGCACCAGGTCGGGTGGTCCGAAGGCGCGGACCGCCGTCAGCAGGGTGCGGGCCAGGCCGCGCTCGTCGTTCGCCAGCTCGTCGAGGTAGCGGTGGGCGTCGGCCTCGTCGCCGGTGGGCACGCGGACGACGGCGACCCCGAGGGCGGCAACCTCGCGCAGCACCCGGTCGACCGACTCGGGGCCGGCGCACACCGCGACCACGCGACCACCCCAGCGGTCCGACACCCGGAGGGCGTGCTCGAGGGCGGCGGCGTCGGCCGGTGGGAGCCCGACGCCCCACCGGTCCCGCGTGACGGTGCCGTCCAGTGGGTCCACGGCCGGTCGGAGGTCGCCGATGCGGAGGCAGACGACCACGAGGGGGCCGTCGCCGGTGGATGGGTGCCGTCCGCTGCCGTCCGGTGGCACGTGGGGGCCGGTCATCCGTGATGGAAGACGACGCCGTGGCCGCCGTCGGGATAGGTCCAGGTCAGGGCCCCCTCGGAGTTGCAGACCATGTAGCAGGTTCCGCACTCGAAGCACTCCTCGTAGTTGAAGAGGATGCCGCCGTCCGAGGTGGGGGCGAACAGGTCGGCCGGGCAGGCGGAGACGCAGGCCTTCGTGGTGCACGACCGGCACACGTCGGCGTCGACGGCGATGTGGGCCCGGGAGCCGACACGGAAGTCGACGGTGGCCATCCGCTCCTCGAAGGAGATGCCGTCCCAGCGGCGCCTGGCGGGCGGAGGTGCGCTCATCCGAAGATCCTCAGGCCCCTCAGGGTGTCGGTGGCCAGCTGGCGGAGGCTCACTCCGTGGCGTGCCGCCGCCGACCGGGTCACCTTCAGGCCACCGGCCTTCGGCGTCGGGTTGGTCACGGTGAACATGCCCTCCGCCAGGTCGCAGAGGAGCCCGGGGTAGCGCTGCTGCACGCGGTCGGACAGCACCAGGGAGGGCGCCTTGCGCAGCCGCTTGTGGTCGGCCAGCACGAACTGGGCCTCGAGGTCGGCACGGTAGGAGCGGAGCCCCTTGGCCGAGCAGTCCCCGGCGGCCAGGGCCCGGTCGGCGGCCAGGCCGGCGGCATGGCCCGAGCCGATGGCGAAGTTGACCCCCTCCAGCCACAGGCCCGCGGCCAGGGTCATGGCCCCGGCGTCCCCGGCGACGAGGAGGCCGTCGGCGGCGAGGGCGGGCATGGTGTCGTAGCCGCCCTCCGGGATGAGGTGCGCCGCGTACTCGCGCAACGTCGACCCCCGCAGCAGCGGGGCGATCGACGGGTGGGCCTTGAGGTCGGCCACCAGCTCCTCGGGTCGCACCCCCGACGCCGCCAGTTGCGGCAGCGACAGCACGACCCCGACGCTCACGGTGTCGGCGTTGGTATAGAGGAACCCACCTCCCGGGATGTCGCGGGTGCAGCCCAGGATCTCCATGTCGACGCCCTCGTGGTCCTGGACGGCGAAGCGCTCGTTGATGACGCCGCGCGGGAGGTCGAGGACCTCCTTCACCCCCAGCGTGTGGTGGGAGGCCTCCGCCCGGGGCAGCAGGCCGGCTTCTTTCGCCAGGAACGAGTTCACCCCGTCGCAGGCCACCACCACCGGCGCGTGCAGCTCGGCCCTGTCCCGGTCCGTCCGGACGCCGACCACCCGGCCGGATCCGTCGCGGACGAGCCCCGTGGCCACCGTTGACGTCACGAGCCTCGCCCCGGCCCCGGTGGCCTTCCCGGCCAGCCACGCGTCGAAGTGGCTCCGGAGGGTCGTCATGCCGTTGTAGGGAGCCGAGCCCCAGGCGTCGGTGCGGAAGTCGACCGACAGGGACTGGGTCCCGGTCATCATCATGGTGGATCGCCGCACCACCCACCGCTCGACCGGCACCTCCTCCCACCAGTCCGGCACGATGTCGTCGAGCACCCGGCCGTAGACGACCCCGCCGTAGACGTTCTTGGCTCCCGGGAACGGTCCGCGCTCGACCAGCACCACCGACCGTCCGGCCCGGGCGAGCGCGAGCGCGGCCGAGGACCCGGCCGGCCCCGCTCCGACCACCACGGCGTCGAACGTCAGGACCTCAGGCACGGGCGGTCTCCCTCGTCCCGGGTCCGTCGGCGGCGACGCCGAGGCGACGGGCCAGTTCGACCAGGAGCGCGTGGGCATCGGTCACCAGGCCGAGGTCGGCCATGGCCGTCATCGGGCAGGACGGGTCGGTGTTGACGCTGACCACGTGGCGGGGCGCCCCGAGTCCCCCGGTGTGCTGGGCCGCCCCCGAGACGCCGAGGGCAACGTACAGGTCCGGGTCGACGGTCACCCCGGTCGTGCCGATCTGGCGCTCATAGCCGGTCCAGCCGGCGTCGGTGGCCACCCGTGTGGCCCCGGCCGACCCCCCGAGGGCGGCGGCCACGGCGACGAGCAGGCCGAAGGTGTCGGTCGCGGTCCGGTCGTCGAGGCCGGCGACCAGACCGGCACCGCCGGCGACCACGCGGGCGGCGTCGGCCAGGTCCATGGTGTGGAGGTCGGGCTCGAGCAGGGCGACCAGCTCCGCGTCGGCGGGACCACCCGCGCCGTGACCGAGGTCGAGCGCCTCGACGACCGCCCCGGGAGCGACCGGTCCCGTGGCGGCGTGACCCGCCGGCCGTCCCCCGACGGCCAGGGTGACCACGGCCGGGCCGTGTACGTCCACGGGCACGAGCATGCGGTCGTCGACCCGGCTGACCAGGGCGCACACGCCGGCCGGGTCACCCGTCCCGACCTCGGCGGTCACGGCCCGGGTCAGCAGGGGCCTCCCGGTGGCCGCCGCCAGCCGTGGTGCCAGGTCGCGCCCGTCGGGCGACGCGGGCAGCACGATCATCGTGTCGGGGGTCACCACCGGAGCGAGGTCGACGGCGAGGGCGCCGGGGCGGAACCCGGGGCCGGTCTCGGCCCAACGGGCGTGCGTCACCCCCGGGAGCCCGCGGGCTGCGGTCTCGGACCCCGTGCCGACCACGACCACCCGCCCGCCCGCCTCGGCCACCGCCTCGGCCGCGCCCACGGGCAGACGTCCGTCGCGGGCGACCACCACGGCCACCGCCGTCGGTGCGGGAGCGCGGGTCCCGGGCGCCGCGCTCACAGCGCCACCGCCACCCGGTTGCCCTCGATGACCGCGGCGTGGGCCCGCCGGGGGGCCAGGCAGTCGCCGATGCGGTGGACCTCGAAGGGCGCGCCGTCGAGGGCGCGCCACAGGTCGTCCTCCGGCTGCTGGTGCACGGCACATACCACCCAGTCGCACCGGCGCTCCTGGTCGGTCCCGGTGGGGTGGTGCTGGAGCTGCAGGGCCACGGGCGGCCCGTCGCCGCCGGGTCGGGAGACGCCCATCGGCACCAGGTCGACCGCCTGGCCGATGCCGAGCCCGTGGGCCTTCACGTTCCACGTCTCGAGGTCGAGGGTGATGCCGAGGTCCTGGCCGACGACCATCCCGTTGGTGACGATCTCCACGTCGCAGCCGCGGTCGGCGAGCAGCTCGGCCGTGGAGGTGGCCTGGTGGAATCCCAGCTCGTCCACGACGACGACCCGACCCTCGGGCCGGACACGTCCCTCGAGCACGTCGCGCACGTCGACGACCCGTTCCTCGTCCCCCGCCCACCACGGGCGCGCCGGGCGGGCCCCCGTGGCCAGGATGACCGCATCCGGTGCCTCGGCCCGGACGGAGTCGGCGGTCGCCGCGACGCCCGTGCGGAGGTCGACGCCCTCGCGGCGGGCGGCGACGATCAGGTTGCGGGCGATGTCGAAGAACTC
>CAZULR010000240.1:1762-4513 GCA_964621235.1 uncultured Acidimicrobiaceae bacterium | reverse complement strand
AGGGCTGCCATCAACGACCGGCCGGCACGGCCCGGTCCGAGTACACGGAATGTGGTCACGAGACCCCTTTCGACGTTCCGGCCCCGGTGGGTGCCGTTCGCTACAGGAAATCCAGGAACTTCTGGTCACAGACTACCCACGACACGGACCTCGCCGCCAGCGGCCGCCAGGTCGCCGTCGTCGACCAGGTCGGGGGCCAGTTCGGCGAGGGGCGCCAGCACGAAGCGGCGTTCGCGCCAGCGGGGGTGAGGCACGGTCAGCGCGGGGTCGTCGAGGACGATCCCGTCGATCCAGACGACGTCGGCGTCCAGGGTGCGCGGGCCCCAGCGGACGGTGCGGACCCGCCCGGCGGCGGCCTCCAGCCGGTGGCACTGCTCGAGCAGGCGGTAGGGGTCGACGGCGACCGGCACGGCCAGCTCCACCACCAGGTTCAGGTACGGGCCCTGGTCGTCGGGGCCACCCACCGGCTCGGTCTCGTAGACGTGGGACACTGCGGTGACCGCGGGGACGCTTCCCGCCCGGAGCTGGTCGACGGCCCGGCGCAGGTACGAGCGCCGGTCGCCGAGGTTGGATCCCAGCGACAGGAAGGCCCGCCGGGTCGGCTGCGCCGCCGACGGGACGGTCACCGGGTGCGGGACACCCGGACGCCGACGGTGTCGATGTCGACGGCCAGCGGCGGGCGCAGCTTGCGAAGCCCCACGGTCACCGCCCGGATGCGATGGTCGACGTCCAGGACGGCGTCGGCGACGTGCCACGCCAGGGCCTCGAGCAGGGCGTACGAGCGGGGGCCCGAGACGGTGGCGGCCACCACGTCGGCCACCGCGCCGTAGTCGACGGTGTCGGCCAGGGCGTCGGACACGCCGGCCGGCCGGAGGTCGACGTCGAGGTCGAGGTCGACCTCGAAGGGCTGGGCCCGCACCTGTTCCTCCACCAGCACGCCGTGGGTGCCGACACAGCGCAGGCCGCGCAGCTCGATGCGGTCGCCGTGCCCGTCGTCGCCACCCATCAGGCCGTCTGGGCGGAACCGGACCCGGGGCCGGCCTGGCCGGTCTCCGGGGCCAGCTGGGCGGCCGCGGCGACCAGCTCGCGCCCGGACGGGCCCATGGGGTGCCCGGTCAGATGCTCGACCACGGTCACCGCCTGGGGGCCCGACGGCAGTCGGGACGACCACAGCAGGTAGCCGGCGATCACGCCCGAGACCCGGTCGCCGAGTTCCTCCTGGTGCACGAGCACCCGCTCGCCGGCGGCCAGGCGGCCGTGCACGTCGCGGTAGACCTCGCCCAGGACGCCCCGCACATCGCCCGTGGACGGCAGCGGATAGTGGACGCTGGCCAGGGACTTCTCCTCGTAGGCCTGCAGGTTGTGCGACGAGGGCAGCAGCGACACCACCCGGGTGAACCCCTGGACCTGGAGCCAGATGATCTCCTCCTGGCGCCGCACCTTGCGGTGGTTGGGGGCGAATCCGCCGGGCCGCTCGCTCATGGCCAGGCGGTCCTTGATCACCCAGGTGAAGTTCCGTGGCGGTATGCCCGCCGCCCACTTGCCCTTCACGCTCCGACCTCCGTCTCCCGCATCGATCCTGCGCCCGTGGCCACGGCATGCAGGCGGCCGACCAGGAGGGCGGCCTGCACCGTTGCGGCCACGTCGTGCACCCGGACCATACCCGCGCCCCGGTGCAGCGCATACGTGGCCGTGGCCAGCGAACCCGGCAGCCGCTGGTCGGCCGGTGCCGGCACGCCGTCCGGTCCGGCCGCCAGGACCCCCAGGAAGCCCTTGCGGCTGGTCCCGACCAGCACCGGCCAACCCGTGGCCACCAGCGCGTCGAGCCCGGCCAGCAGCTCCAGGTTGTGGTCCAGCGTCTTGCCGAAGCCGATGCCCGGGTCGATCCAGATCTCCCGCACCCCGGCATCCGCCGCCCGAGCGGCGCGGTCGGCCAGCAGGTCGCGGACCTCCGCCACCACGTCGTCGTATCGGGGATCGTCCTGCATGGTGGCCGGGGTGCCCTTCCGGTGCATCGCCACCCAGCCGACCCCGCACCGGGCCGCCACCGGCCACAGCGACGCCGAGACGTCGTTGACCAGGGTCGCCCCCACACCCACCGCCGCCTCGGCGACCGACTCCTTGGTGGTGTCGATCGACACCCGGACGTGGGGACTCAGCGCCTCGACCACCGGGAGCACCCGGCGGAGCTCCTCGTCGGTGGGCACGTCGACGGCACCCGGCCGCGTGGACTCCCCGCCCACGTCGACGATGTCGGCGCCCTCCGCCACCAGCTCCAGGCCCCGGGCGACGGCCAGGTCGGGGTCGAGCCAGCGGCCCCCGTCCGAGAACGAGTCCGGGGTCACGTTGAGGATCCCCATCACCAGGGCCCGGTCCGGACAGGTGGGGTCCGCTGTCGGGGGGTGGGGCATCGCCCCCAGCGTAAACCAGGGCGGGGGCGGCCGCGCCCGGGGTCCTAGCGGCCCCGCACGAACTGCATGGCCTCGAAACGGGTGGAGGTGTCGCTCCGGAACAGGCCCCGCACGGCCGAGGTCACCGTCGACGTGCCGGACTTCTTCACACCCCGCATGGACATGCAGAGATGCTCGGCGTCGACCACCACCAGGACCCCCTTGGGGTCGAGGGCGGCCTCGATAGCGTCGGCGATCTGCGAGGTCATCCGTTCCTGGACCTGGAGTCGCTTGGCGAAGCCGTCCACCAGGCGGGCGAGCTTGGACAGGCCGGTGATCCGACCGTCCGACCCCGGGATGT
>CAZULR010000240.1:0-1662 GCA_964621235.1 uncultured Acidimicrobiaceae bacterium | reverse complement strand
ACCAGGCGGGCGAGCTTGGACAGGCCGGTGATCCGACCGTCCGACCCCGGGATGTAGGCGACGTGCGCCCGGCCCATGAACGGGACCATGTGGTGCTCGCACAGCGAGGCGAAGGGGATGTCGCGGACCATCACCATCTCGTCGTGGTCGGCCGCGAACGTCACCTCGAGGTGGTCGGCGGGATTCTCCTGGAACCCCGAGAACAGCTCCTCGTACATCCGGGCCACCCGACCGGGCGTCATGAGCAGACCGTCACGCTCCGGATCCTCGCCGATGGCGGTCAGGATCTCGAGGACGGCAGCCTCGATCCGCTTCGTGTCCACGCTCATCGTCCGGTCACCTCTCCACTCATCGGCCGCCCGCGGCTCCGGGTCCGGCAACCCGTTCTACCTGGTCGGGACCGTCAACCGTGCCGGACGGCACGCGGATCAGCCGCGCGGGCCGTCGTAGACGTGGATGGCCGGGAGGTTCCGGTAACGCTCGGCGACGTCGAGGCCGTAGCCGATCACGAAGTCGGCGGGGATGGTGAAGCCCACGTAGCGGAGGTCCAGCGCCGTGCGCTGTTGGCCCTCTTTGACCAGGAGCGCACACACCTCCAGGCTGGCCGGCTGGCGGGCGAGCAGGTACCGCTGCAGGTAACTGAGAGTGAGGCCGGAGTCCACGATGTCCTCGACCACCAGGACGTGGCGGTCGAGGAGGTCGAGGTCCAGGTCCTTCACGATCCGCACCACGCCGGAGGTCCGCGTGGCACTGCCGTAGGACGAGACGGCCATGAAGTCGACCTCGCAGGGCAGGCGGATGGCCTGCGACAGGTCGCTCATGAACATGAAGGCGCCCTTCAGCACGCCGACCAGGAGCGGTGGCCGCCCCCGGTAGTCGGCCGTGATGGTGGCGCCGAGCTCGGCGATGCGGGCCCGCAGGTCGGCTTCGGACACGATGACCCGTCCGACATCGTCCCCGTCCTCGAGGCGCGCGCCGCCGGTTGGATGGTCCGTCCCGGGGTCGATCACGTCACGACTGTACCGGAGTGCCGAGGCCCCCGACCGGCCCGCGTGACAGCCGACCCCGCGAACGGGACACCCGGACGCCACCCGGGATCTCGGTGGCCCGCCGTTCGAGCCGGGCGACCTCGAGCACCCGCTCGACGGCGTCGGCCGGGGGCGGGTACGAGCCCTGCGCCAGCCAGTCCCGCACGGCGCGTCGGGCCTGGGCCGCCGGCGCCGCGGCCAGGTCGGCGGCACTGGTGGGGTCGAGCAGCGCGGCCCATGAGTCGAGGAGGTCGGCGTCGCCGGCCAGCAGCCCCGCCTGTCGGGCCAGGACGGGCACCACGTCCCGTCCTGCGATGTCCGAGCACAGGGGGAGCAGCTCCGCCCGCACCCGATTGCGCACGAAGCGCGGATCGCCGTTGGTCGGGTCGCACACCGGCTCGAGTCCGACATGGCCGCACAGGCCGACCGTCTCGGACCGGCGCAGGTCCAGCAGCGGGTGGGTCGGACCCGACCGCATCCCGGCCATCCCGTGCACACCGGCACCCCGGAGCAGGTTCACCAGTACGGTCTCGGCCTGATCGTCCGCCGTGTGCCCGGTGGCGGCGCCATCGCCCAGGGCGGCGTGGCGGGCCGCCCGGGCCCGCGCCTCGAGGTTGGGGCCCTCGGCCACCTC
>CAZULR010000239.1:0-4519 GCA_964621235.1 uncultured Acidimicrobiaceae bacterium | reverse complement strand
CTCGGCGGCACGCTGCAGAACGACATGCTGAAGGAGTACCAGGCCCAGAAGGAGTTCATCTTCCCGCCCCGGCCGTCGATGCGTCTGGTCACCGACGTCATCCGCTTCACCTCGGCCGAGATGCCGCGCTTCCACCCCGTGTCGGTGTCCGGTTACCACATCCGGGAAGCGGGCTCCACGGCCGCCCAGGAGTTGGCCTTCACACTGGCCAACGGATTCGCCTACGTGGAGGCGGCCCGTGACGCCGGCCTCGGGGTCGACGAGTTCGCCCCCCGCCTTTCCTTCTTCTTCAACGCCCACATCGACTTCTTCGAGGAGATCGCCAAGTACCGGGCCGCCCGGCGGATCTGGGCCCGCTGGCTGCGCGACCGCTACGGGGCGACCGATCCCCGGTCGTTGACCCTGCGCTTCCACACCCAGACCGCCGGGGCCTCCTTGACCGCACAGCAGCCCGAGCTCAACATCGTGCGCACGGCGATCGAGGGGCTGGCCGGGGTGCTCGGCGGCACGCAGAGCCTGCACACCAACTCGATGGACGAGGTCCTGGCCCTCCCGACCGACAAGGCGGCCCGCATCGCCCTGCGGACCCAGCAGGTGATCGCCTCGGAGACGGGCGCGGCCCACGTGGCCGACCCGCTCGGCGGCTCGTGGTTCGTGGAGGAGCTGACCGACGAGCTCGAGGCCCAGGCCGAGCAGGTCTTCGCCCATCTGCTGGAGCTCGGCTCCGGCTCTCTGCTCGACGGGGTGGTGGCCGGCATCGAGTCCAACTGGTTCCAGGGGGAGATCGCCGAGGCCTCCTACCGCTTCCAGCGCAAGGTGTCGTCGGACCGGATGGTGATCGTGGGGGTCAACGGGTTCACCGGTGGCAACGAGGACAGCCAGCTGCCCACCCTGGCCATCGGGCCCGAGGTGGAGGAGTCCCAGCGCAAGCGGCTGGCCGAGGTGAAGACGGCCCGGTCGGACGACGCCGTGCGCGACGCGCTCGCCCGCCTGGCCGACGACGCCCGTCACGCCGAGCGCAACCTGATGCCGTCGATCTTCGGAGCCGTTCGGGCCTACGCCACGGTGGGGGAGATGGTGGACGCGCTGGCCGGGGTGTTCGGCCGGTGGAAGGAGACCGCGGTCATCTGACCGGTCCGGGAGCGCCGCGCGCGGCGGTTGCCGCGCCGGGCTGCCCACCTGACCTGGGATTCCGTCGTCGGCGCCACCGGGGTCTCCGGGTGGGTGGGTGCCGAGGGTCCATACTGTTGCCGTGGACCGCATCGTCGTCACCCCCGGGGGCCCGCTCTCCGGCACCGTCCGCGCCGGGGGCGCCAAGAACTCCGTCCTCAAGCTGATGGCCGCCTGCCTGCTGGCCGAGGGGCGCCACGTCCTGACCAACGTGCCGCGGATCTCCGACGTCGACATCATGGCCGAGGTGCTCGAGGCCATGGGGGCCGACGTGACGCGGGGGACCCGGCCGGACGAGCTGGTGGTGACGACCCCCGCCGAGCTGGTGCCCGAGGCCCCCTACGAACTGGTCGAGAAGATGCGGGCCTCGGTGGTCGTCCTCGGGCCCCTGCTGACGCGTTGCGGCTGGGCGCGCGTCTCCCTGCCGGGGGGCGACGACTTCGGCCCGCGGCCCATCGACATGCACCTGCGGGCCCTCGAGGCCATGGGGGCCGAGTTCTCGACGGCCCACGGCAACGTCGAGGGGAAGGTGTCGTCGAGCGTCGGCGGGTCCCCGAGGCTGGTGGGCAACCGCGTCGTGCTCGAGTACCCGAGCCACACCGGCACGGACAACGTGCTCATGGCGGCCGTCCTGGCCAAGGGCACCACCGTCATCGAGAACGCCGCCCGGGAGCCCGAGGTGCGGGACCTCGCCGACTTCCTCAACGCCATGGGGGCGAGGATCAGCGGTGCGGGCACGTCGCGGATCGAGGTCGAGGGCGTCGACCGGCTCGAGCCGGCCACCCACGCCGTCATCCCCGACCGGCTGGTCGTGGCCACCTTCCTGGTCGCGGCCGGTATGACCGGGGGCGAGGTGACGGTCGAGGACGGGCGGCCCGAGCACATGGACATGCTGCTGCGGAAGCTGACGGCGACCGGCATGGAGATCACCTTCGAGCCGGACGGCCTGCGGGCGTCGGCCGCCGGCGTCGGGCGGCTGCGGTCAACCGACGTGGCCACCCTGCCCTACCCGGGGTTCGCCACCGACTACAAACCGCTGTTCGTCACCCTGCTGACCGTGACCGAGGGCGTGGGGATCGTCACCGAGAACCTGTTCTTCGGCCGGTTCCGCTACGTCGAGGAGCTCCGGCGCATGGGCGCCGACATCCGTACCGAGGGCCACCACGCCGTCGTGCGGGGTGTGGGACGCCTGTCCGGCGCCCCGGTGCGGGCGTTCGACGTCCGGGCCGGGGCCGCACTCGTGCTGGCCGGCCTGGTGGCCGACGGCGAGACGGTCATCAGCGACGCGCACCACATCGACCGCGGCTACGAGGACCTGGACGGCAAGCTCGTGGCGCTCGGCGCCAAGGTCCTCCGCATCTGACTGCACCGCCGCCACCCGGATACGCTCCTTCCTCCATGGCCGCCCGTAGAAGTGCCGATCCAGCGACGCTGTTCGCCGCCGCCCGCGCGGGTGACCAGGTCGCGCTGCCCCGGCTCCTGTCGCTGGTCGAGCGGGGGGGCGACGGCGCCCGGGCGGTGGCCGGCATCGCCTACCGCTCGCCCGAACAGGCCTACACCGTGGGGATCACCGGGGCGCCGGGGGCCGGCAAGTCCACCCTCACCGACCAGCTGATCAACCGGGCGAGGTCGCGTGGCCTGGACGGCAGCGACCGGGTGGCCGTGCTGGCCATCGACCCGTCGTCGCCGTTCTCGGGGGGCGCCATCCTGGGCGACCGGGTCCGCATGCAGAACCACGCCCTCGACGACAAGGTGTTCATCCGCTCGATGGCCACCCGCGGCCACCTGGGTGGCCTGGCCGTGGCCGTGCCCGACGCCGTGCGGGTCCTGTCCGCCGTGGGCGTGCCCGTCGTCCTGCTCGAGACCGTCGGCGTCGGTCAGCAAGAGGTGGCCGTGGCCGCGGCCACCGACACCACGATCGTGGTGGTCAACCCGGGCTGGGGCGACGCCATCCAGGCGAACAAGGCGGGCCTCCTGGAGATCGCCGATCTGTTCGTCATCAACAAGGCCGACCGGCCGGGCGCCCGGGAGACGCGGCGTGACCTCGAGCTCATGCTCGACCTGACCCAGCTGGGCGACTGGCGACCGCCCATCGTCGACACGGTGGCGTCGTCGGGGGAGGGGGTCGACGACCTGTGGACGACCATCACCGACCACCGCGCCCACCTGCTGGCGTCGGGTGCGCTCGAGGCCTCGCGGCGGGCCCGCCTCGCCCGCGAGTTCCACCAGATCCTGCTGGCCCGGGTCGAGGAGCACCTCGACGAGCTGCTGGCCGGTGACCGCTTCGCGCCGGTGATCGCCGACCTGGCGGCCGGCGCCCTCGACCCGTACGAGGCCGCCGACCGGCTCCTCGGCGGGCTGCTGCCCGGGAACTGAGGCCGGGCGGTGGGGGAGCGCGTGACCCAGGCGACTCCGGCCCGGAGGCCCGCCGGGACCCACCTGGGGGTCGTATAGCGTGCGCAGGTGACCGCCGTGCCCCCCCTGCCGACCGGACCGCTGCCGTCCACGGAGGACGATCCGCTCTGGTTCCAGCGCGCCGTCTTCTACGAGGTCTTCATCCGGGGCTTCTTCGACGCCAACAACGACGGGGTGGGTGACATCCCGGGCCTGATCGCCAAGCTGGACTACCTGCAGTGGCTCGGCGTCGACTGCCTGTGGCTGCTGCCCTTCTACCCGTCGCCGCTGCGGGACGGCGGCTACGACATCAGCGACTACACGTCGGTGCACCCGGAGTCGGGCACGGTCGACGACATCCAGATGCTCCTGACCGAGGCCCACGCCCGCGGCATCCGGGTCATCGCCGACCTGGTGATCAACCACACGTCGGACGAGCACCCCTGGTTCGTCGAGTCGCGCCAGGGCCGTGACAACCCGAAGGCCGACTGGTACGTGTGGAACGACGACGACCAGCGGTGGCCCGAGGCCCGGGTCGTCTTCATCGACGTCGAGCGGTCCAACTGGTCCTACGACAGCGCGCGCGACCAGTACTACTGGCACCGCTTCTACGCCCATCAGCCGGACCTCAACTACGACAATCCCGACGTGGCCGACGCCATGCTCGAGGTGGTCCGCTTCTGGCTCGACCTCGGTCTCGACGGGTTCCGGCTCGACGCGGTCCCCTACCTGTACCAGCGCGACGGCACGGCAGGGGAGAACCTGCCCGAGACCCACGCCTTCATCAAGCGGGTGCGGGCCGAACTCGACGCCAACTATCCGGGCCGGATCCTGCTGGCCGAGGCCAACGGCTGGCCGGCGGACGTGGCCGACTACTTCGGCGACGACGACGAGTGCCACCTGTGCTTCAACTTCCCCCTCATGCCCCGGCTGTTCCTTGCCGTGCGGCGCGAGC
>CAZULR010000238.1:0-4521 GCA_964621235.1 uncultured Acidimicrobiaceae bacterium | reverse complement strand
GACAGAAGGCCCGGATCTTCGGCAACTGGCCGGGGGAGAACTACAACTCCGGCCCCTACGCCCAGGTGTCGCGCCTCGGCAACCCCCTCGTCAACGAGGTCCTCATCCCGATGGCGTCCAAGGACTACTGGAACTCCCTGCCGCCGGCCGCGGACCAGGAGTTCGCGTCCCATGTGGCCCACCCCGAGCTCGCCGGGCTGCTCAACGTGCTCTACCCCGGGGTGTTCCCGAACCTGGCGTCCTACGTATCGTCGGGCGCATCGCGTGCCGACCTCCTCGCCATCCTCCTGACTGGCATTCCCACCGGTGTCGTGCCCGGATTCCAGAACTACACGGGGCCGCGGCAGGCCGACATGCTGCGGCTGAACGTCGCCATTCCGCCCACGACCAGGGGTCCGTCCAACCTCGGACTGGTCGGTGGTGATCCCGCCGGCTTCCCGAACGGCCGGAGGGTGTTCGACGACGTCGTCACCATCGAGCTGCGCGCCATCGCCGGGGCCACGCTTCCGCTGGTCGACCCCGGCTACACGCCGGACGCGGCCGCCGGGGCCATCTCGATGGGGCTTACCTCGGGGCCCACCGATCTCACGGCGATGGGTACCGAGAACTATCTGTCCGAGTTCCCCTATCTCGGTACCCCGCATTCCGGGTTCGCGGTACCGGCGGCGAGCTGACCGTGCACGCGTACGGGACGGAGGCGCTCCCGCCGCCGAGTGGGCAGGGGAGCGTCATGATCGACGTGGGTGGATCGCGTGGCGCACTGATCGTCTTCACCTCGGAGTCCATGCTCGGCGTGGAGATCGAGCTCCGACAGCGGGGCCGGGCCTGGGCCGGGACCCACACGGCGGTGCGCCGCCGTGACCTCCGGGACGCCGTCGCCTTCGCCGGGGTGTTCGGTTCGATCCCGGAAGGCCAGTACGAACTGCGTGTCCTGGGAGCCGACGGCGGCCCCACCGGCGACGGGGCCGAACTGGAGGCGGTCGTGGTGGGAGGGGAGATCACGCAGATCCAGTGGCCGGGCGGCACGGCCACCCCGCCATGACCACCCCGCCATGACCACGGTCGGCGGCTGCGGGCCGGAGCGATTTGCGGACGCCTGAGGTCGCCGGGCACGGGTCACCTGTCACCGCCGGCCGTGGCCCGATCGGGCATCGGCCGCGTGTGGTGCCGTTCGGCACCAGCGGATCGGCACCTGGTCCTCCGACCGCACCGTCCGAGGTCGGCGCCTGACCCGTCCGACACCCGCCGGATCACCCGGTCGTCGCTCCGGCCGTCCCGGGGTCCGGGCGACCCCGAGCGGGCCGCGGTGCCGGGTGCGCCCAGGTCAGGCGCGCCCCTGAGCGGTCCCGCCGCTGGAGCGGTGGGACTCCCCGTGGGAGGGATCCGACTCGGTCACGGCGTGTTCGACTGGCAGGCCGAGGACCCGCACTCGTTCGGGATCACCCCGGTCGACAGAAACGTGGTGATCTGGGCGAGCAGGTCGGCGTTGCCCCGCCCGAAGCCGTGGGGGTCGGCGCCATAGTTGGGGCCGTCGGGGGCCAGATTCACCGTCGGCGGAGTGGGTGTGCCGTAGTCCCACAGCACGAGGCCCGCCGGGGCCGGCTTCGTCTGATCGAGGGGCTGGAGGCCCCACTGGGGCGTGACGGGGATGTCGAGCCGGACCGGCGCGCCCAGGAACGAGGCGTCGAACGCGGGCTGGTGGTTCCTCGCCCCGATCGTGCGGGCGAGCATCTCGGCGGACACGTTCGCCACCTGGTGGTCGCCGTAGTTCTCGATGATGAACACCTGCTTGGCGGGGATGCCCGGATAGGCGTCCGCCACCAGGTGCTCGGCATAGCCCTCGTTCTCCCCCCGATCCCACAGGAGCTGGGCCAGTTGGAGCACGACCTGCTGGTCCACCGGGTCCGCGTACGCAGTGTCGAAGATGGCGGCGAACTGGTCCCAGTCGACCGAACGCTGGAGCAGCAGACCGCCGTAGTCCATCCCCGGGACCCCGAGGATCACCCGGGTCCACTCCGTGGAGACCGCGGACACCGCCCCGCCCATGATCCCACCCTGGGAGTAGCCCATGTAGTGGCAGTCGTTCGTCTTGAAGAGCGGGTTGCCACCACCGTCCTGGAACGCGGGGTCCGTGACCAGGCCGTCCGGCGAGTTGATGAGTCGGCCGAGGAACTGGAAGTTCACGAAGCCCTGGAGCATGTGGTCGACCTGCGTGGACCAGGTCGACATGTCGTTCAGGTTGCGGACCACGTTGCCCACGTCGTTGTCCGACATGCCCACCCAGTCGGTGGCGCAGCCCATCAGGTCGTCGGCGACTCCGGCGGAGAACGATCCACCCTCCACCTCGCTCGCCGACCCCAGCAGGCCGTGGCCGTAGACGGTGGGGGTGGCCGGACCACCCGACTGGACCGTCGAGGGCATGACACAGATGAAGTTGGCCGTCCACGTCCCGTTCCCGTTGATGACGGGGTTGCCGGTGGCATCGGTGGTCATCCCTGAGTACTCCGTCGTGTCCTGGAGGAAGAGGGGGACCTGGAAGGTCCCGTGAACGTCACGCACACCCCCCGAGGTGGTGGAGGAGGTCACGGTGAAGGCCGGGGCGTAGTCGGCCACCGGCACGGGGTCCGTCCCGGTCATGGGTCGGTGGTTCGTCGCCAGCCACTGGTAGGCCTCGGTGTGCATGGTGCGGGCCGGCCCGGACAGGCTCTGCTCACTCGCCACCGTGAAATCCCAGGCCTGGTACGGCACGGCGCCGGCGAGCACGCTCGCGAGGTCGTCGTGGATGACCGAGGCGACGTGGACGCTCCGGGTGTAGGGCACGAGGGTGCCGTCGAGCGCCGCCGTGGTCGTGGCCAGTGGAGGGATCGGATTCCCCGAGGTGTCCACCAGGTTGCGCAGGGCCACGGCGTAACGGTGACCTTCGGTGAGGGCGACCGCCGGATGGATGAGGAGGAGCTGGGAGTCCGGGTTCGGATCCTGGGCGTCGAGTTCGGCGAAGTACGGCACCCGGGTGTGCGCCTCTGTGTCCCAGATCACGATCGGGGCATTGGCGTCGAGCGAAGCCCCGATGTCGGTGGAGGTGGCGATCCCCGAGTTCGTCAGGGAGAGGTTCGGGACATAGGTGAGGATGACCGAGCCGGGGGAGAAGCCGTCGTTGTCGTTCTGGTGGGTGGTGTCGACGTGGACACCACCGATGTTCGCAGGATCGACGGCGGACGAGATGTTGAGCTGTCGCCCGGTCGACGTGTGGGCCGGCACGGTGAAGGCGTCGTTTGGCCACGGCAGGAGGCAGTCGTGTCCGGCGGGGGCGTGGAGCAGCACGTCGCAGCCGTCACCGCTGCCGGGTGCGGCCATGCCGACCATCGGGGCGTCGACCGGCTTGCCACCCATCGAGCCGGCGAAGTCGGCGTCCCCGAAGGCGAAGACGCCGCCGTCGGCGCCGGCGAGCCAGTAGCCCTGACCGTCAGGGGTGGAGGACATGGAGATGACGGGCGCACGGAGGTCCTTCCCGCCCATCGAGCCGGCGAAGTCGGCGTCCCCGAAGGCGAAGACGCCGCCGTCGGCCCCGGCGAGCCAGTAGCCCTTGCCGTCGGGCGTGGGAGCCGCCCCGACGATCCGACCCGCGAGCACCGTGTCGCCCGCCGAGCCGAAGTAGCCGGCCCTGCCGAACGCGAACACGCCGCCGTCGGCGGCCATCAGCCAGTAGCCGGTGCCGTCGAAGGTGGCGGCCATCGAGACGACCGGGGCGTTGAGGGGCTTCCCGCCCATGGAGCCGAAGTACCCGGCGTCCCCGAGGGCGAAGACGCCGCCGTCGGACGCCACGAGCCAGTAGCCCTTTCCGTCGGGCGTGGCGGCCATGCCGACCACCGGCGCGTCGAGGTGCTTCCCGCCCATGGAGCCGAAGTACCCGGCGTCCCCGAAGGCGAAGACGCCGCCGTCGGACGCCACGAGCCAGTAGCCCTCGCCGTCGGGGGTGGCGGCCATGCCGACCACCGGGGCGTTGAGGTGCTTCCCACCCATGGAACCGGCGTACCGGGTGTGCCCGTAGGCGAAGACGCCACCGTCCGCGGCCACCGTGGCGTAGCCGTTGCTGGCCGGTGGGGTTGCCGCCGGGGCCCGGGGGGACGGTGGCGCCGCCCCGCCCGGGGCGGCCACAGCGGTCGTCAGGCCGCAGAACGACGCCATCAAGACGGAGACCGCAAGTGCCACCCCGGACCGCCGTGCTCGCATGATCCCTCCCCCGAGTCAGACGCCCCTGCCCGTGGCTGGCCTACCAGCGATCCGCAGCACCGTCAATCACTGTCGGTGCCGGTGGGCACGGTCACCGGCACCGTCGGACGCGTGATCGGGGGTCGCCTGACCCGGGGTGCGCCAATCGTCACGGACGGGCAGCGGATGTCGGAAGAGCTCGGCCGCGTTGCCTCCGGCCAGCCGGCGGAGGCCCGTGTCGCCCAGGCCGGCGAAGGTGCGGGCCAGGACCGTCTGGGTGTCCGGCCAGGTCGAGTCGGCGTGGGGGTAGTC
>CAZULR010000237.1:0-4537 GCA_964621235.1 uncultured Acidimicrobiaceae bacterium | reverse complement strand
GCCCAGCGGCGACCTCCACCTCGGCAACTACCTGGGGGCGATCCGCAATTGGGTCGCCGACCAGGACGAACACGACGCCCTGTACTGCGTGGTCGACCTCCATGCCCTGACCCTGGAGATCGACCCGGCCGACCTGCGGGCCCGGACCTACGACACCGCCCTCGACCTCCTGGCGGCCGGCCTCGACCCCGAGCGCTGCACACTGTTCGTCCAGAGCCACGTCGTCCAGCACACCCAGATGGCCTGGCTGCTCGAGTGCACCGCCACCATGGGCGAGCTCCAGCGCATGACCCAGTTCAAGGACAAGAGCGGCGGCCGCGAGTCCGTCCGGGTCGGGCTCTTCACGTATCCCGTGCTCATGGCGTCCGACATCGTCCTCTACGACGCCGAGCGCGTGCCGGTGGGCGACGACCAGCGCCAGCACCTGGAGCTCGCCCGTGACGTCGCCATCCGCTTCAACAACCGCTTCGGGGACACCCTGGTGGTGCCCGAGGCGGCCATCCCCGCGGCCGGGGCACGGGTGATGGACCTCCAGCACCCCGAGCGGAAGATGTCGAAGTCGGTCAACTCGCCGCTGGGCACCGTCCTGGTGCTCGACGACCCGGCCGAGGTGACCCGCAAGATCAAGAAGGCGGTCACCGACACCGAGAACGAGGTCCGCTACGACCCCGAAGCGAAGCCGGGTGTCTCCAACCTGTTGGAGCTCCTGGCCGTGGCCACGGACCGCACGCCGACCGAGGCGGCGGCGGGATTCGAGCGCTACGGCGACCTGAAGGCCGCCACGGCCGAGGCGCTGGTCGAGCTGCTGGCGCCCCTCCAGGCCCGACGACGGGAGTTGGCCGACGACCCCGGTGCGGTGGCCGCACTCCTGGCCCGGGGGGCCGAGAAGGCGACCGGCCTGGCCGCTGCCACCTACGACCGGGCGGCCGAGGCGGTCGGCCTGCTCGGACCGGCATGAGCGGGGCGCCCGCCACGGGGACTGACGGTCCGGGCGCGGCCGTCGCCTCTCCGGCGGTGGCCGCCGAGGCCCGCCCGGGCGACGCGGCGGTCGGGACGGGGCCCGGGGGCCCGACGGACACCCCGGAGGCCGACGGGCCGGCCGTCGGGCGGTCGACATCGCCCCTCCGGGCGTTCCTGCGGCTGTCGCTGCGGCCTGTGCTCCTCTACCTGGCATCGCGGGGCGGCATGCTGCTGGTGGCCAGCGCCACCTCCTCGGACGCGCACCAGTCGCTGTCGAGGAGCCTGACCGTCTGGGACAGCACCTGGTACCTGTCGATCGCCTCGGGGGGATACGTCCGCCACATCCCCCCCGGACACGGCAACCCGGCCCAGTCCAATCTCGGCTTCTTCCCCCTGATCCCGGTCCTCACCCGGATCACCCACGAGGTGACGCGGTTCGGCATCCCGGTGTCCGGACTGCTCACCACGTTCCTGCTCGGCCTGGGCGCGGCGGTGGCCGTCTGGTGGATGCTGCGGGACGTCTTCGGCACGCCGGGCGCCGACCGGGGCACGGCCCTGGTGGTGTTCTCGCCCGGGGCCCTCGTACTCAGCCTCGTCTACTCCGAGGCGGCCACCATCCTGCTCGTGGCCTGCACGCTGATGGCGCTGCGGCGTCACCGCTGGGTGCTGGCCGGACTGTGCGCCGCGGTGGCCACGACCGCCGACCCGGTGGCCAGCGCCGTCGTCGTGCCCTGCGCCGTCGCCGCGTTCGTGGCCATCCGGGCCCGCCGGGAGTGGCGGTCCCTGTGGGCCCCGTTGCTGGCGCCGCTCGGCATCGCCTCGTTCTTCACCTACCTGTGGATCCACGCCGGGTCACCGTTCGAGTACTTCAGGGCCCAGCGCGCCGGATGGCAGGGCGGGAACTACTTCTGGGGGATCCCCGGGTCGTTCGTCCACCTCTTCACCCACTTCTTCGCCGATCCGGACTACGCCGTGAAGGCGGTTTCGGCCCTCGTGGCCGTGGCACTCCTCGTCATCTTCTTCCGGGCCCGTCCGCCGGCCACCTGGGTGGGCTACGTGGCGGCCGTGCTGTTCTTCGGCGCCCTCTCCCCCGTCATCGGCGTCACGCCGCGACTGCTGCTGCGGAGCTTCCCCCTGTTGGGCGTGGTGGGGGCGAAACTGCCACCCCTGTGGTTCGAGGCCGTCCTCGGGCTGTCCGCGCTGGGCATGGCCGCGCTCGGCATGATGGCCATGGGCGGCCCCCTGTGGACGCCGTGACCGAAAGGTGACCGACGCCTCCGGCACGGTCCCGGAGCGCACGGGGCCGGCACCGACGCCGGTGACCACGGCGGACGGCCCGCACCCCGGTGCCGTCGACCGGATGACCGCCGCGGCCACGACGCCGCCCTCGGGGCGCTGGACGGCCGTCACCGCGGCCGTCGGGGTCGTGTCGCTGGCGTGGTGCCTGGTCGACGTCTGGAGCCGGACGTGGCACCAGTACCAGCTGGACCTGGCCGTGTACGTGCTCGGTGCGCACCACCTCGTCGACGGGCACCTCTACACGGTCTCGCTCCCGACCTCGCCCCACCTGCCCTTCACCTACCCGCCCATCGCCGCGCTCGCCTTCGTGCCCCTCACCGCGCTGTCGCGCCAGGCCGGCCAACTGGTGTGGGCGGCCGTCAACGTGGCCTGCCTCTACGCCGTGCTGGTCCTGTCGCTGCGTGCCGTGGTGCCCGGCATCGACCGGACCCGCCTCGGCCTGGCCGCGCTCTGCGCCATGGGCCCGGTGATGCTCCTCGAGCCGGTCTGGCTCACGTTCTACTTCGGCCAGATCAACCTGGTCCTCTGTGCCGCCATCCTGGCGGACCTCACCTTGGTGCTCCGCGTCGGGAACCGGACCGTGCCCCGTGGGGTGCTCCTCGGGATCTGTGCGGCCGTCAAGCTGATCCCCCTGGTGTTCGTCCCCTACCTGTTCGTCACCCGCCAGTTCCGGGCGGCCTGGACGTCGGTCGCCGCGTTCGTGGGCGCCACCCTGGTCGCCCTCCTCTGCAACCCGTCGGTCACCTGGTCCTACTTCACCAAGTACGCCACGGACGCGCAGCGCGTGGGAGGCATCTTCTTCATCAGCAACCAGAGCCTGCGGGGAGCGGTGGACCGGCTCGCCCACCGGGCCGTGTCCGCCCCCCTCGTGACGGCGGCCGAGGCGCTCGTCCTGGTGGCCGGCATCGCCCTCGCCCGGTGGGCCCACCGCGACTCGTCCCCGTTCCTCGGGATCCTCGTCTGCGCGACCACGGGAATGCTGGTGTCGCCCATCTCGTGGGAGCACCACCTGGTGTGGGCGGTGCCGATCCTGGCGTGGCTGGCCTTCGCCCCGGACCGGCCTCCCGGCGGCCCGCTGTGGTCCGCCGCGGCGGCCGCGGTCCTGGTCTGGGCCCCGGTGCTGCACGTGCCGTCCGGCGGGGACAACGAGCTCCACGAGCACGGCTGGCAGCTCGTGGCCGGCCAGTCGTTCTTCGGCCTGATGGCCGCCTTCCTCGTCGGGGTCACGGTGCTGCTCGCCACCCGCCGGCGGGCCGACCGGGTCAGTGGCCGACCACTCCCGAGCGCCACAGTTGGAGCGGCGACGTAGAGAGCGCGTCGGGCGACGTCGTGTACGCCGCCACCAGCCACCACTGGCCGTGCGACGGGGTCCCCGTCAGTCTCGGCGGTCGCAGGAGGTACTCGGTGCTCGCGCCCGGCGGCACCGGGACGGTGCCGTGCACGACGGCCGAGGGCCAGAAGGCGTTCGGGTGACCGCCTCCGGAGGACACCATGAAGTGGGGCGTCAGCGGGTGGTCCGAGGAGTTGTGGACCGACACGTCGATGTGCCCGAACCACTGCCCACCGTCGACGGTGGGGGTGCCGACGGCGGTGACGGCGGTGACGGTGACCTCCAGGGGTGCCGAGGTGAAGGCCACGACGAGCAGGGCGACGGCGGCCAGCGTCGGGACCACCACGGCCAGGCGGGCCGACCACGGCCGACGGTCGGCCCACGTCGTGCCGGCGGTGCCGGCGGCGTCGATGGTGTCGGGCAGGGCGGCCACGCTGGCCGCGGCCACGATGGCGGCGGGTACGAAGTCGGTCAGGTAGTTGGCCAGGCTCCGGTCGGGGACGAACAGGGCCAGGGGCACCAGGAACAGCCATGCCCGGCGCAGGCGCGGCTCCCACAGGGCGAAGCCGACCAGCAGGGCGACCAGGGCGAGTCCGGCCGCGGCCGACATCCAGGGCAGGACCACCCCGCCCGTCAGGCCGTGGAGGGCGAACGTGACCACACCCTGGCCGTCGGCCACCAGCGGGTCGACCATGGGCAGGAAGGTGCCCTTCAGCCACGCCGAGGGGGCCCACAGCACGAAGGGGAGGTTCACCAGCAGGAACGCGCCCAGCACCAGGGCGCCGTAGCGCAGGGCGGGGCCCAGCCCGGCCCCGGCGCCGCCCCGGCCGGCACGACGGGACTCCCAGGCCACGCCGACCAGGAGGAAGGGTACGCAGAACCACGGGGTCTGCTTGATCGAGCAGGCGATGCCCAGGCTCACCGGGCCGACCCAGGCCGGCAGCCACG
>CAZULR010000236.1:0-4589 GCA_964621235.1 uncultured Acidimicrobiaceae bacterium | reverse complement strand
GAGAGGGAGTGACACTGTGTCCGACACCGACACCGACACCGACACCGACACCGACCACGGCGCCCGGCGGCGCCATTCGCCGGGGTTGCTCGCACCCATTGCGGTCCTGTTGATCCTCGCGGCCTCGGTGACCGCCTGCTCGTCGACGACGTCCGTGGGTGCGGGACCGACCACGTCAGCGTCCACGCGCGGACGTGCGCCGATCCCCTCCGCGGCCTTCCAGGATTCCACCGGCGTCACCTCGTCGTCGGTGACGGTCGGCAACATCTCCACCGAGACAGGCGGGCTCTTCACCGGTGCGGTGGTCGGGACCCAGGCCTATGCGGCCTACGTGAACTCCGAGGGTGGCATCAACGGCCGGAAGCTCATCGTCGCCACGTACGACGACAACTTCACCGGCGCCAGCAACAAGGCCGACACCCAGGAGGCCGTGGACAACGACTTCGCCACCGTCGGAGGCTTCTCGCTCGAGGACAGCTTCGGCGGTACCGTGCTGGCTGCGAATCCCGGTGTGCCCAACGTTCAGCTCTCGCTGTCTGCGTACACGTCGTCTCTGGTGAACACCTACAGCCCCGATCCGATCGGCGACGGCTGGCCCACCGGCCCGCTGCTCTACTTCAAGAGCCATTTCCCCGACGAGATCGCCCATACCGGCACCCTGACCTCGGCGCTACCTTCCGCACTCGCCACCTGGGCCATCGAACGGTCGACCATGGAACACCTGGGCTACAGGATCGTCTACCAACCCACTGTCCCGGTCACCCAAACTGACTTCACACAGAACGTGGTGGCCATGAAGAGCGCCGGCGTCAAGCTCCTGTACATGGACCAGCTGCCCCAGAACTACACCGCGGCGGTGATCGAGGCGCTCAACCAGCAGGACTACCACCCCACGCTGGTGATCGGCGTCTCGGCCTACAGCCACGCCCTGGTGCCCGACTCGGGAGGACCGGCCGCCATCGACGGCGCCTACCTCGAACAGCCCGCCTCGCTCTTCCTCGGCGAGGACGCGGCCGCCATCCCGGCCGTTCACACGTTCCTCACTTGGGTACAGAAGGCTTCGCCCGGATTCACGCCGGACTACTACACGCTGGCCGGGTGGGCGTCGACGGAGCTGTTCGCCGACGCACTGAAGAACGCCGGAGCGAAACCCACCCGCGGCTCCGAGCTGGCCGCCCTGAGGAAGATCACCACCTTCTCCACCGACCACCTGACCGCAACGGTCAGCCCCGTGAACCGGACGCCTGCGGTCTGTTACGTCCTCGCACGCATCGTCGACGGGCAGTTCCAGCGGCTGGACGATCCACCCACCTCCGCTCCGACATATGGCTATCGGTGCAACGGGACGTACTACCAGCCGGGGTGAGTGATGACCGGCCGTGCAACGGAACAGTCGCAACACCGTCGATTCACTCGAGAGCCAAGATGAACCGTCCAGGATCAGCCGAATGTGTCACCAATCCGTGCAGCAGACCCCAACGGCAAGCGATTTCAAGGTATGCCAGCGCCATTTTTGGTTTCATGCAACGAAAGGCACGGGTCCTCTCGACAACCCACCGCATCGAGGGTGGTCGTGTCCAGACCTTGCCCCGGACCGTGGGCCGGGCTGACGAGCCCTGCAGGGTCGCGGCTAGCGACGACCGATGCCGAACGATCTGCGGAGTTGTGGGAATCGGATTAGCCGGAAGGACCCGCCCCGCCCTCGGTCACTCGGCGGCTGCGATGTGGGGGGCCGCGCGCCGCCCTCCCGCTGGGGAGTCGACCGATTCACGGCGTCATCACCCGCTGCTCGTCAGCGCAGGAAACCTTCGCCAGGGGCTCCAGGCGTCGATGGTCGGTACCCGTCGACGTCGAGGTGCACTTGCCGTGGGCCGGACAGGATGCTTTCCTGGCCACGCAAACACAATTGTGTGTCGACATCGAGGCCGAGCTCGTCACTAGTTTGTACTTCGAAGCGATGAGTCGGCCCCGACCGCGCAGCGGGCCGAGCCAAGGGAAGCGAGAATGGACCCATGAATTTCCAGGGTGTCGTGATGAACGTGGCCGATCTTGACCGGTCGATCGACTTCTATCACGAGGTGCTCGATTTCACGCTCGTGTCCCGAAAAGAGCAACTGGCGGCCCTGGGTGCTCCGGGAACCGACCGGGCCCAGATCATCGTGCTGCGAGTGCTCGGGAGGAGCCCGCTCGCGGGAGGCGGCCACATCGGGCTGCGGGCCTTCATGTTGGAAGTCGAAGCGGCGGACGAACTGGAACGCATCGCAACCGATCTGGAGGCTCGCAACGCCCTCGTCACTCGGCGCGAGCATCAGGAGTGGACGGCCCTCATCGGCCGCGACCCTGACATGGCGGCCGTCGTCGTGGTCTGGCACCCCGGTGAACGGGCCACGATCGAGGACAGCTGGAAGACACTGGACGACCTCCTGTACGGGATCGGCGAATAGGGAAGTGCAAGTGCGGCATCTGCTGAACTGACCGACGGGGCGAGATCCCGATGGATCGAAGGGAGCAGTAGCGTGCGGAGAGACATCGTTGTTGGCGCCACCTTCCCCGACTACCAGCTCGAGGACCAAGGTGGGGTCCGTCGGAAGCTCTCTGAGCTCCAGGGCGGCAACCCGATGGTGCTCCATCTGTCGCGTGGCGCGTACGACCCCAAGGAGCATCGCTTTCTGAGGAATCTGGTGGCGAGCTACCCGGAGTTCCGCGTGGCCTACACGCGACTGGTCGTGATTTCCACGGACAACCCACTCAGCCTCAACGAGTTCCGCGACTCCCTGGGCGCCCCGTGGCCCTTCCTGGGCGATCCCGACAGAACGGTGCAGCAGGACCTGGACATCGAGGAGTACACGGACCCGCACAACCCCATGATTCCGCACACGTTCGTCCTCGAGCCGGGCCTCCGGATCTTCAGTGTCTACAACGGCTACTGGTACTGGGGTCGACCGACCATGCACGAGCTGCACCTGGATCTACGAGGCGTTCTCCAGAAGGTCCGTCCCGATTTCGATCTAGGTGCACCGGGACTCCGAGAGGCCTGGGATAGCGGGGATCGGGATATGTTCCTCGTCGACACACTCGATGAGCCGATCCGATTCACCGAGGGTAGGAGTACGGGGATCAAGCGTGGTGGCCTGTAGGTGCTGGCCAACAGGCGGGGCGAGTGATGGCGGTCCGGCCCCGTAGGCTCGAGCGGTCGTTCTACAACCGACCTGCCGAGTTGGTCGCCGGGGATCTCATCGGGAAGGTTCTCACTTTCGGAGCGATACGCGGCCGCATCGTGGAGGTGGAAGCCTACGATGAGAGTGAGCCGGCCAGCCATGGATTCTCCGGACCCCGAACGGGCAACGCGACCTTGTTCGGTCCACCCGGACACCTCGACATCTACGTCTCCTACGGGGTCAACTACTTGGCGAACGCGGTGTGCCCGCCGGTCGGCGTGGGATCCGGAGTCCTCTTTCGCGCCCTGGAGCCGATGGCCGGGTTGGAACTGATGAGGGTCAACCGGGGTGATCCCAAAGGACCAGACCATCGACTGTGCAGTGGGCCTGGGCATCTCTCGAAGGCGTTTGGCCTGAGTCGGGCCGACAACGACACGGATCTCGTTCTTGGGAATGTCCGCATTCTCGATGACCACGTCGCACTTCCCTACGTCAGAGGCCCACGAGTGGGCCTTTCCGTGGGGCGGGACCTGGAATGGCGATTCTACGTCGAGGGTAATCCGAGCGGGTCCGTTCCCCCTGTTCCCCTGGAGCGCAGAGTGGCCACGTCGGCAACCGATCTGAATACCCGATTGTCATCCCGGCAACGGCGGTAGTCCCCGTCGCGAACCGGGCAGGAACCCTGAGGAGCGGAGGTACCAGATGGCCGAATTCGAACCACCAGCAGAAGGATTCCTGCTGGCCCACTTCATCGTCTCGGACGACGTCGAACGCTCCCGCCGCTTCTACGCTGACGTCCTCGGCGGCAAGGTGGTCTTTTCCGGAGACGTGACCTATGTGGCGCTCGCCAACAGCTGGATCATCATCAACGTCGGCGGAGGCCCCACAGATGACAAGCCTTCCGTCAGCCTGGAGACGCCGCGCGACCCGGACCGGGTCAGCAGTTTCCTGAATATCCGAGTCAGGGACATCCAGGCCGTGTACGCCGAGTGGAGTGCCCGGGGGGCGCAATTCCTGACTCCGCCGAAGCGCCACCAGTACGAGATCCGCTGCTACATCCGCGATCCGGACGGTCATCTCATCGAGGTGGGCCAGACCACCGACCCGAACGGGGACTGGTCGGCGTGGCCCATCGATCCAGCTTGAGGATGAGGTTCGGACGATGACCGTCGCGGTGATCGGGGCTGGAGGAATCGGATCGGCCATCGCCCGCCAGCTCGCCTCAGGCGGCGAGTCCCTTCGGCTCGCGAGTGCGGACAGCAAGTCTGCACGCACGCTTGCGGCACAGATTGGTAAAGTTGCGGTAGTCGCCCCCGACAATCACGATGCGTCGCGGCGTGCTGACGCTGTCGTGCTCGCCCTCCAATTCACCGTGCTGGAAGTTGTGATCGGCGAGATCGCCGACTCGCTGACCGACAAGCTCGTGATCGT
>CAZULR010000235.1:0-4619 GCA_964621235.1 uncultured Acidimicrobiaceae bacterium | reverse complement strand
GTCCACCTGAACCAGTTGGGGACAACCGAGTTCCCACCCCTGTCGAGCCTCGGCCGGGGCATCGTGTCGCTCCCGCTGCCCCGGACCTCACTCGTGGGAAGGGACGAGGCGATCGAGGGGGTCCGCCGTCTCGTCGCCGCCCACCGTCTGGTGACCCTGGTCGGTGTCGGCGGATGCGGCAAGACCCGGCTGGCCATCGAGGTCGCCCACCGTGAGGTCCCCAGCTACCCCGAGGGGGTCTGGTTCGTCGACCTCTCGGCCATCGCCGACGAGGGTGCGCTCGTCGGAGCAGTGGCCAGCGCCCTGTCGGTGTCGATCTCGACGGGCACCCCGCCCGTCGACCAGATCGTCACGTACCTCGCCCCCCGGGAGGCGCTGCTCGTGGTCGACAACTGCGAGCACGTCATCGACGCCGCCGCCGAGCTCGTCGACCGGCTGCTCGACCAGTGCCCCGGGCTGCGCATCGTGGCCACCAGTCGGGAGTCCCTCGAAGTCGACGGCGAGTACACCTGGAAGGTGCCGTCGCTCGCCGTCGGTGACCACGCCCCCGCAGTCCAACTCTTCCGCGAGCGCGCCGCCGCGGCCGGTGGCGTCGTGGGCGACGACCAGGGGAGCGTGGACTCCATCTCCGAGGTGGTCGAGCGCCTCGACGGGATCCCCCTCGCCATCGAACTGGCCGCCGCCCGGACCCGGACCATGTCCGTGGCCGAGATCCGCGACCTACTCGACGACCGGTTCCGCCTGCTCTCGGGCGGGGCCCGCCGCTCCCGCCAGCGCCAGGCCACCCTGGAAGGAGCAGTGCAATGGTCCTACGACCTGCTCTCGCCCGACGAGCAGGCCATGCTGCGGACCTTGTCGGTCTTCCAGGGGGGTTTCTCGGTCCCCGACGTGGCAGCGGTGGCCGAGCGTTCCGAGCACGACACCCGCCAGCTCATCGACACGCTGGCCGCCAAGTCGCTGGTCGACGTCACCCGGGACGCCTCCGGCCAGGTCCGCCACCGTCTCCTCGAGACCATCCGCCTCTTCGCACTGGCGCGCCTCGTCGACGCCGGCGAGGCGGTGATGACGAGGAATCGGCACCTCGACCACTTCGACGACCATGGCGCGCCGATCTCGGTGGCGCGGTGGTGGGCGATGGACGAGATGATCCGGTCCGGGCGGGAGTACGAGAACTTCCGCTCGGCCATCGCCTGGGCCCTCGAGCGCGACCATCCCGAGGCCGCCGTGCGGATCGCGGCGGCGCGTTTCGAGGCCGCGAGCGCAAGGGGTGAGGTGCAGTTGGCACTGACCCTGCTCGAGCGACCCGCCGACCTCTCGCCGGGTGACCGCGCCTACGCGTCGGCCGTGCGCGTATGGCTCCTGATCAGCAACGGCCTGATCCTGGAGGCCCTGGCCGACATGGACCAGGCCCGGGAGACCGGCCGAGCGGCAACGGGAGACCACGCGGTGATCCTGCTCCTCGCCGACGGCACCGTTCAGGCCTTCCTCGGCGCCTTCGATGCCTGGGGGGACGCGATCGCTGAGGCACGCCGGCGGGCGACGGGCTCGGGCGATCCTCTCCTCATCGCCGGGTGCGACCTCTTCCGGGCATCGCACCTGACGCAGACCGGTAGCCTCGACGACGCGATCGACGTGGCCCGTAACGCGTTGGCGGCAGCTCCGCACTTCGGCCCCCGCCACGTGATCGAAGCGAATCTGTGCTGGTCACTCCTGGAAGCGGGCAGGATCGAGGAGGCCGTCGGGACGGTCCGCCAATTCAGCCCGATCCCGACCGGGTCGCCCTGGTCGTTCGTCAACGACCTCACGGCGAGCCTCGTGCTGGCCCATACGGACGCAACGGAGGTCGCCGGCCACGCGATCGCCCGTCAGACGCAGGAGGTGCTGGCCCGCCGGCCGGAGGTCGGCGGTGAGTTCCTCACGGCGTTCGCCTACCTGCACCTGCTGTCCGGACGCCCCGAACGAGCGCTGGAACTCGTCCTGTCCGCAGTGTCCGTCGCCCTGAGCCCGGTGAGGGCGTTCGTCATCATCGGTGGGCGCGAGTTGACCGTCGAGGACCGCGTCACCCGGGTGAAGGACGAAGTTCTCCGGAACCCGGTCGACCAGGTCTATGCCCGGTACGCCGAACATGGGGCACGACTGGTCGCCGAGGAGGTCGGGTACTGGTCGTCCGGTGGGGCCTGACCCCGGATCTAGCGGACGCGCTACCTGGCTCGGACGCTCTGCCAACTCGGCAAGGGATTCGAGCATGGACATCCGTTTCGGGCGGCGACCAGCTGGAAGCTGCGTGGAACTATCAGCGAGAACGCTGTAGTTGTGACAATGAAGTCGAGGTCGTGCGCCTCGGATCCCCAAGTCGGTTAGCCCTGCCCCCTGATTGCCGGGAGTGGGGTTGCCCAGTCCAGTACTGACCGACTACCAGGGCAGTCGCTCGGTGAGCGTGACAACTACTTCGTCCCCTTCGGCCTTGCCGATCTTCTCCCGGAGCCCGGCCTTGATCGGGAGTTTGTGCGTGTCGTCACCCAGGGCCATGAAGGAGCTTTGAAAGGGTTGGCCGTCAACCGTTCCTCGAACCTTCACCAGGCCCTTGGTTCCGAAGTACTCGGCTGCGCCATCCATGACCGCGTAGGTCCAGCCGCCCTTGTTGGGACTCTTTCGCATGGTGGCTCTGAAGGTCATCTCCATGTCTTCGATTCTCTGCCTCAGCTGGCGCCCTGTCGACCCCCTTACCCTGCCCCACAACAGCCGGCTTGGTGGCGCCTATCGGCGGGCCGGTGCTTGCCTGTCGCCAACTGTCACCCTCCGGAACTCGTGCCGTTCCCTGAGCGACCCCGTGCGCCTCCGCTAGGTTGACGACGTGCCTGGCGAGCAACACCGGATCCCCTCGGGGACCGTCACCTTTCTCTTCTCCGACGTGGTCGGCTCGACCCGATTGTGGGCTGCCGATCCGGAGGCGATGTCCGCATCGCTTCGGATCCACGACCAGATCTTCAACGAGACCATTGCCAAGTACGAGGGCCACGTGTTCTCGACCGCTGGAGACTCGTTTGCCGCTGCCTTCGCTCGTGCAAGTACAGCTGTCGAGTGCGCCGAAGCCATCCAGCGGTCCCTCGGCGAGGTCGACTGGGGCACGTGGCCAGCGTTGTCGGTGCGGATCGGTCTGCACCAGGGCGAGGCCGAGGAGCGGGACGCCAACTACTTCGGGCCGACGGTCAATCAGGCGGCGCGGGTCATGGCGGTGGCACACGGGGGCCAGACCCTCCTGACGGACGGGGTCCGAGACGCCTCCGGCGCTTCGATCACCGATCTCGGGACCCACATGCTGCGGGACATTGAGGCACCGGTGCACCTGAGCCAGTTGGGGACGACCGAGTTCCCGCCCCTGTCGAGCCTCGGCCAGGGCATCGTGTCGCTCCCGTCCCCGCGGACGTCGCTCATCGGCCGAGAGGATTCGATCGTCGAAGTGCGCCGGCTCCTGGCGGACCATCGGCTCGTCACGCTCGCAGGCGTCGGTGGATGTGGGAAGACCCGACTTGCGATCGAGGTCGCGTATCGCGAGATCCCGGCTCACCCCGACGGCGTCTGGTTCGTCGACCTCTCCACCATCGCCGATTCCGTCGCGCTTCCTGGCGTGATCGCAACGACGCTCGACCTGGCGATCTCCTCCGGTCGCGATGCCATCGATCAAATCGCCACCTACCTGGCACCGCGACAGGCACTCGTGGTGATCGACAACTGCGAGCACGTGGTCGATCCGGTGGCCGATCTGCTTGACTCGCTCCTGGAGCGATGTCCGGGGGTACGGTTCATCGCCACCAGCAGGGAGGCCCTCGACATCGACGGTGAGTTCACCTGGAAGGTTCCGTCGCTGGCCACCGGATCGGACGCTCCGGCCGTCGACCTGTTCTACGAGCGTGCACTCGCCGGGGGCGCTGCCCTGGTCGACGACGACCAGACACGCCAGACCGTCCACCAGGTCGTCGAGCGACTCGACGGGATCCCGCTCGCCATCGAGCTGGCCGCTGCCCGCACCAGGAGCATGCCCGTGGCGGAGATCCTGGAACTGCTCGATGATCGATTCAGTCTGCTCTCCGGAGGTTCACGCCGGTCGCGACAGCGCCAGGCCACCCTTGAGGGAGCGGTGCAGTGGTCCTACGACCTCCTGGACGACGATGAGCAGTCGATGTTGCGTATCCTCTCGGTCTTCCAGGGCGGGTTCTCCCTCCCGGACGTCGCTGCCGTCGCACAGCGCTCCGAGCGGGAGACCCGGGATCTGGTCGACGCGCTGGTGGCGAAGTCGCTCGTCGACGTCGTCCGCGACGCGTCCGGTGAGTTCCGCTCGCGACTGCTCGAGACCATCCGGCTCTTCGCATTGGCCCGGCTCATCGACGCGGGGGAGGCAGTCGCCACCCGGGACCGCCACCTCGAGCACTTCTCGTGGGGTGAAGAGGTGCTCACACTCGCCCGGTGGTGGACAATGGATCACGTCATCCGGGCGGGTCGTGAATACGAGAACTTCCGTTCGGCGATCACCTGGTCCCTCGAACGCGGCCGGGCGGAGCCTGCCGTCCGGATCGCCATCATGTGCACGGAAGCCGCTGCGGCCCGAGGGGAGGTGGAGC
>CAZULR010000234.1:0-4620 GCA_964621235.1 uncultured Acidimicrobiaceae bacterium | reverse complement strand
CGGTCAGGACCTCACCGTGCAGGAGCTGACCGGCGCCGATGCGGCTCATCCGGGCTCCCGAGTCCTCACAGGCCAGGAGCGTCTCGGCCCGTAGGTTGCCCTTGGCGATGGCCAGCTCCCGTTCGGTGACCCCGTCGGCGCCGAGCGAGGCGAGCTCATCGGTGACGATGGCGAGCACCTCGGCCACGTGCTCGGGGCCGGTGCCCAGTCCGACGCTGAGGAATCCGGCGTCGGCATAGGCGACCCGTTCGGACCAGACCGAGTAGGCCAGTCCGCGGCGTTCCCGGATCTCCTGGAAGAGTCGGCTGGAGAGCCCACCGCCGAGGACGTGGTTGAGCACCGCCAGCGCGTAGCGGCTCGGGTGGTTGCGGTCGACCGAGCGTGCGGCCAGTACGACGTGGGCCTGCTCCGTGGGGCGACGGGTCACGGCCAGTGGGGTCACGGCCTCGCCCGGCGCGTCACGCGGCGGGGTGGCCCCTCCGTCCAGTCCACCGGCGCGCTCGGCGAGTCCGGTCACCACCCGTCGGTGGTCGAGGGCGCCCGCCACCGCCACCACCATGTTGCCCGGGAGGTAGTGCTCGTCGAAGAACTCCCGGATCCGACCGGCGGACATCGCCGCCACCGAGGACTCGGTCCCGAGCACCTCCCGGCCGAGCGGGTGGCCCGGGAACAGCGTGGCGGAGCTCTGCTCCGACGCCTCGTCGGCGGGCTCGTCGGCGTGCATCAGGATCTCGTCGAGGATCACCTGGCGCTCGGCGTCGAGGTCGGCGACCCGCAGGGCGGGCCGCCACATGATGTCGGACAGGATGTCCAGCCCCAGGTCGACGTGCTCGGCCAGCAGGCGGATGTAGAAGGAGGTGTACTCCTTCGTGGTGAAGGCGTTGAAGTCACCGCCCACCTCGTCGACGGCCTCGGCGATCGCCGAGGCCGATCGGTCCTCGGTCCCCTTGAACAACAGGTGCTCGAGGAAGTGGCTGGACCCAGCGAGATCGGACGACTCGTCCCGGGAGCCGGTGCCCACCCAGAAGCCGATGCACACCGAGCGGGCCTCGGACATGGTCTCGGTGACCACGGTGAGCCCGGTGTCGAGTCGGTCGGTCCGGATCATCGGAGGTCCGGGATCATCGGAGGGTCCAGGTCATCGGGGTCGGGCGGATCTCGGGTCCGACACGGCGGACGAGCCCAGCACGCATGCCCCGCACGGAGCGGCACGACCCCGTCGTGGGGGGGGCCCGAGGGCCGACCCACGACGGGTGCAGGTGCTCAACGACGGCGGCGTCCGCCCCGGCCGCCCCCGCTCGGGCGGTCGGACGTCTCGGCCGCCGCCGGACCGAGGTCCCCGAACTCCTGGACCAGCTCCTCCTCGAAGGCGTCCTCGAAGGAGGCTGCCCCGGCAGGGGCACCGGTCTGGCGACGCGGAGCCGGCTCCTCGCCACCGTCGGGATCGGAGTGGTCGCCGCGGGACGAGCCGCCCCCGCGGGACTCGCTGCGTCCCTCGCCGCGTGCGTCGCCGCGCGGGCGGCCGCCGCCGTTGCCGCCGGAGGAGGCGGGTGCCTCACCGGCCAGCGACAGGCTGACCTTGCCCTGCGGGTCGATGTCGTCCACCTTCACCTCGACCGGCTGGCCGAGCTCGAAGACGTCCTCGACGCGCTCGACGCGCTTGCCCTGGCCCATCTTGGAGATGTGCAGCAGGCCGTCGCGACCGGGGAGGATGTTGACGAAGGCGCCGAACTTGGTGATGTTGACCACCTTGCCCTGGTAGGTGGCTCCAACCTCGGCGAGCGGCGGGTCGAGGATCGTCGAGATGCGCCGACGGGCCTCCTCCACGGCGTTGCCGTCCTTCGCGCCGATGGTGACCGTGCCGACCATGCCGTCGTCGTCGACGGCGATGTCCGCGCCGGTCTCCTGCTGCAGGGCGTTGATGACCTTGCCCTTGGGCCCGATGACCTCACCGATCTTGTCCATCGGGATCTCGAAGGAGATGATCTTCGGGGCCGAGGCTGCGACGTCGGCACGGGGCTCGGCGATGGCGGAGGCCATCACGTCGAGAATGGTGAGCCGGGCGTCCTTGGCCTGCATGAGCGCCTTGGTCAGGACGTCGAGGGGCAGCCCGTCGATCTTGGTGTCGAGCTGTAGGGCCGTCACCACATCACGGGTGCCGGCCACTTTGAAGTCCATGTCCCCGAAGGCGTCCTCAGCGCCGAGGATGTCGGTGAGGGTCACGTACTGCCCACCGTCGTAGACGAGGCCCATGGCGATGCCGGCGACCGGGGCCTTGAGGGGAACGCCGGCTGCCATCAGCGACAGGGTCGAGCCGCAGACCGACGCCATCGACGTCGAGCCGTTGGACGAGAGCACGTCGGAGACCAGCCGGAACGTGTACGGGAAGTCCTCCTCGTAGGGGATGACCGGCAGGAGGGCCCGCTCGGCCAGGAGGCCGTGGCCGATCTCGCGGCGCTTCGGGCCCCGCATGAAGCCGGTCTCCCCGGTCGAGAAGGGCGGGAAGTTGTAGTGGTGCATGTACCGCTTGGACTCGACCGGGGTGATGGTGTCCAGCAGCTGGTTCATGCGGGGCATCCCCAGGGTGGTGACGTTGAGCACCTGGGTCTCACCGCGCTGGAACAGGCCCGAGCCGTGGGCCGTCGGGAAGAGGTCGACCTCGGCGGACAGCGGCCGGATGTCGGTGGTGGTGCGCCCGTCGATGCGGAGGCCCTCCTCGACGATCCGCTTGCGGACCAGCTTCTTGGTGAGGCCCCGGACGGCGCCCTTGACCTCGCCCTCGCGGCCGGCGAACTCGGCGGCCAGCTGGGACTGGATCGACTCGGTGACCTCGGCCAGGCCGGCGTTGCGCTCGGCCTTGGGGGTGAGGACGTTGGCGGCGGACAGGCCGGCGGCGCCGACCTCCTCGACCCGGGCGAACACGTCGTCGCCGTAGTCCGAGAACGTCGAGTACTCCATCGTCTCGATGGCGCCCCGCTCGGTCACGAAGGCGGCGACGAGCTGGCGCTGGAGCACGATCGACTCGCGGATCCACGTCTTGGCGGCCTCGAGGCCGGAGGCCAGGACCTCCTCGGTGACCTGCGGGGCGCCTTCCTCGTAGTACTGGAAGGAGCGCTCCGAGCCACCGGCCTCGACCATCATGATGGCGATCTCGGCGTCCGGGGTCTCGTCGAGGGCGCGGCCGGCGACGACCAGCTCGAAGGTCGACTCCTCACCCTCTTCGAAGGTCGGGTGCGGGATCCACTGCCCGTCGGTCGAGTAGGCGACCCGGACGGCACCGATGGGGCCCTCGAACGGAATGCCCGAGAGCATGAGCGCGGCGGAGGCCGAGTTGATGGCCAGCACGTCGTGCGGGTTGATCTGGTCGGCGCCGAAGATGGTGCCGACGATGTGGACCTCGTTGCGGAAGCCCTTGGGGAAGGACGGACGCAGTGGCCTGTCGATGAGGCGACACGTCAGGATGGCCTGGTCCGAGGACTTGCCCTCCCGGCGGAAGAACGAGCCGGGGATCTTACCGGCCGCGTAGGTGCGCTCCTCGATGTCGACGGTGAGCGGGAAGAAGTCCGCCCCCTCACGCACCGAGCGTGAGGCCGTAGCCGTGGCCAGCAGGACGGTGTCGCCGATGCGGCCGACGACGGCGCCATCGGCGAGCTGGGCCAACTTGCCTGCTTCGAAGCTGAGTGTCTTGTCGGTGCCGCTGATGGGCGCCGAAACGGAAATGGCGTCGGACATGACGCTCCTTGTGGTTCGGGGACTCCCCGAGCCAGTTCCCAGTTGTCGGCCACCCGGCCCGTCGTGCGGGTCCGGTGATCGGCAACTGGTGACTGACCTCGACGGGAGCCCAATTGGTGTGGTGTGACACGGTCCGCCCACGGCGTGGGGGCCGTTCCTGCTGCAGGTCGACGCGGTGCCGTCCTGCGATCCCCCGGCACGCAGCCGGTGGAGAAATTGCGACCGCCCGGCCGAAGCCGGGCGGAGCGTCTCTTGCGCCTAGCGGCGGAGGCCGAGGCGGTTGATGATCTCGCGGTAGCGCTCGACGTCGTTGTTGCGGACGTAGTCGAGGAGGCGGCGGCGGCGGCCGATCAGCTTCAGGAGGCCGCGGCGGGTGTGGTGGTCGCCCTTGTGCACCTTCAGGTGCTCGGTCAGATGGACGATGCGCTCGCTCAGGATGGCGATCTGCACCTCGGGTGAGCCCGTGTCCGTGTCGTGGAGACGGTACTCGGCGATGGTTGCCTGCTTGTCTGGCATGTGGAAAATAGACCTCTGGAATCGTGGTGGTGGCCGGCGGAAGGAGCACGCCGACCAGGTAATGGTAGCAGGAACCACCCCCCGAAGCCGGTCCGTCTGGGGATTCGCCCTCGTCAAGCGGTGTCCAGTGCCCCGCTCGGGCCGGCGGCGGCACCCGGCCCGGTCTCGCCCCGGGAGGGGCGCAGTGGCCCGGACGCGCCCGGATCCGGCCGATCGGCCGGATCCGGTGCGCCGGTGTCCGCCCCCGGGGGGCGGTGCGGACTACTTGTTGGGCTGGGGGGTGACCCGCAGGTACGGCTTGAGCGCCTTGAATCCCTTCGGGAACCGCTCCGTGGCCTCCTCGTCCGACAGGGCCGGCACGACGATGACGTC
>CAZULR010000233.1:0-4647 GCA_964621235.1 uncultured Acidimicrobiaceae bacterium | reverse complement strand
CGTCCCTCGACCCGCAGCCACTGCAGGAAGATCGGGATGAGGGCGAGGAAGGTGAAGGCCTCTGCGCCGATCCAGAGGATGGCGGCACCGGAATGGGTGCTCCCGAGCGTGTACATCGACGCGGCGGGGTGGTTCGACATCAGGAGGGCGAGCGCCAGGAACGACTCGAGGGGCACCCCGATGAGCAGCGACACCATCTTGACGCCGTGGCTCATCTGCCAGTGCGGGATGTAGTCCACCCCGACGATCGGCCACCAGAAGTGCATCGACGCCGTCAGGAATGCCAGGTTGACAAGGTCCATGGCCCACATGTGCGTCATGGCCAGCCCCAGCGCCGACGAGAGGAAGAAGACGAACATCCCGACGTAGTACACGGCGGCACTGGGCAACGGGTGGCTCCACCAGCGGAACGCCTGCGAGTTGAGGATCGCCAGCAGCCGGACCTTCGTCGAGCGGCTCGACGTCTGCAGAGCCAGCGTCATGGGGGCGCCCAGGGCCAGGAGGGGTGGTGCGGTCACCATCAGCAGCAGGTGCTGGACCATGTGCGCCTCGAAGTAGTCCATCGTGAACGTGGACACCGGCGACTGCAGCGCCAGGTCGATCATCACGAGGCCGGTCAGGAACGAGGTCGTGCGCCAACGGCTCCAGGTCCTCCCCTTGGCCGACAGGGCCCACGCCGACTGCACGTACCAGACGCCCACCACCATCACCGTCACGAGCGTCAGCAGAGCGAACGGACCCGTGTTCCACTGGGTCAGCACGTTGTGCAACGTGACCCCGAGGCGGTGATCGCCGTGCATCCCGGGCGTCACGAGAGAGTCCCGATCCTGGTTGGCACGGCGACCAGCCTACCGAACGGCCCCGCCGGCTCCCATTCGCGCACCCACCCAGGAGGGCCTCGGCACCACGGGTTAGCGTGTCCGTGAGCCGCAGGGCCAGGTCGGACAAGGGGTGCGCCGTGAATTCGAAGACAGTGGAGTCGGCGATCGGGGACCGACTGGCGGCGATCTGCGGATCCGCCCACGTCGACGTGGGTGAGGCCGTACCCGAGGACGACTGCCACGACGAGTCGCTCGGCGCCGAGTCGGTCCGGCCCCTGGCCGTGGCCCGTCCCGCCACCACCGCGGACGTGGTCGCCATCGTGACCGCCGCCTGCGAGCTCGGCGTCCCGGTCACCGCACGGGGCTCCGGCACCGGGCTCTCGGGCGCGTCGATCCCGGTCCCCGGGGGAATCGTCGTCTCCTTCGATCGCATGGCGGCCATCCTGGAGATCGATACCGCCAATCAGGTCGCCGTGGTCGAGCCGGGGGTCACCCTCGCCGAGCTCGACGCCGCCCTCGCTCCACTCGGCCTGGTGTATCCCGTCTTCCCCGGCGAGCAGTCGGCCAGCCTGGGCGGCAACGTCTCGACGAACGCCGGCGGCATGCGGGCCGTGAAGTACGGGGTGACCCGCCACCACGTCCTCGGGCTCGAGGCCGTCCTGGGCACGGGCGAGGTGATCTCCACCGGCGGCAAGTTCGTGAAGGCGACCAGTGGCTACGACCTCACGCAGCTCGTGATCGGGTCCGAGGGCACACTGGCCCTCGTCACCCGGGCCATCCTCCGCCTCCACCCGAGGCCCGAGCACCAGGCCACCGTCCTGGCGCCCTTCGCCACCATGGACCTGGTGGCCGGCGCCGTCCCGCCGGTCGTCGCCAGCGGTGTCGGCCCGCTCCTGGTGGAGTACATCGACATGATCTCCATGGCCGGGATCACGGCCAACGCCGGTATCGACCTCGGCATCCCCGAGGACGTGCGGGCCGCCGCCCTCGCCTACCTGGTCATCGTCCTCGAGGACCACCATCCCCAGCGCCTCGAGGAGGACACCGAGGCGCTCGCCACCCAGCTGGCCGGGCTCGGCGCGCTCGACGTCTACGTGCTCCCCGACCATGCCGGACAACAGCTCATCACCGCCCGTGAGCACGCCTTCTGGGCCTCGAAGGCCGCCGGTGCGGACGACATCATCGACGTCGTCGTGCCCCGGGCCGCCATCCCCACCTATCTGGCCGACGTCGGCGACCTGGCCGCCGCCACCGGGTCCCTGGTGGTCGGCTGCGGACACGCGGGCGACGGCAACGTGCACCTGTCGGTGTTCCAGCCCGACGCGGTCGTTCGCCACCGGCTGGTGCACGACATCCTGGCCGCCGGTGTGGCCCACGGCGGCGCTGTGTCGGGCGAGCACGGCATCGGCACGGCCAAGCTGGCGTCGTTCACCGACCTGGAGGATCCGGTCAAACTCGACCTGATGCGCCGGATCAAGGACGCGTTCGATCCGGCTGGAATCCTCAATCCCGGGAAGGTCCTCACCCTCTCCCGTCCCGAAGGAGCCCGTCCGTGAACGGTGCCCGGTCCCTCATCCGCACACTGACCGCCCACGGCGTCGACACGTGTTTCATGAACCCCGGCACGTCCGAGATGCACTTCGTCGCCGCGCTCGACGAGGAGCCGGACATGCACGGGGTGCTCGCGCTGTTCGAGGGTGTGGCCACCGGCGCCGCCGACGGCTTCGCCCGCATCGCCGGACGATCCGCCGCCACCCTCCTCCACCTCGGCCCCGGCCTGGGGAACGGCCTGGCCAACCTCCACAACGCCCGCCGGGCCCACAGCCCCGTGGTGAACATCGTGGGCGACCACGCCCTGTCCCACCGGGCCTACGACGCCCAACTGCAGTCGGACATCGCCACCGTGGCCCGCAACGTCTCCGGATTCGTGCGCACCACCGGGTCGACCGAACGGGTCGGGGCCGACGCCCGCGACACCCTGGCCGCCGCCTACGGGCCGCCCGGTGCCGTGGCCACCCTGATCCTCCCGGCCGACGTCTCGTGGTCCGACGGCGGCGTGCCCGTGGACGCCACCGACGGTGTCGGCACCCGACCCGCCAGGGGCGCGACCCCCGACGGCGACGTGCTCGCGGCCGCGGCCGCCGCGCTCCGCTCCGGCGAGCGCTCGGCGCTGTTCATCGGTGGCCGGGCCTGCTCGGGGCCCCTCCTCGACGCCGTCGCCGACCTGGCCGCCTCGACGGGGGCCGAACTCCTGTGCGAGACGTTCCCGGCCCGACTCGAACGGGGCGCCGGCCGGCCAGCCGTCGAGCGTCTGGGCTACCTCGCCGAGTTCGCCATGATGCGACTCGACGGCATCCGCCATCTCGTGCTCCTCGACGCCAAGTCGCCGGTCTCCTTCTTTGCCTATCCGGGCAAGCCCGGCGACCTGGTGCCCGAGGGGTGCACCGTGCACCGGGTGGCCGGTCCCGGTGACGACCTGGCCGGAGCGGTCGAGGCACTCAGCGATCTCGTCGGCGCCACCCCCGGCGCCGCCCCACACCAGCAGGTCGACCGGCCACCACCGGCCACCGGCCCACTGACGGCGCAGACCGTGTGCCAGACGCTCGGCGGGCTCCTGCCCGACGGGGCGGTCGTCTCCGACGAGGGGAACACGTCCGGGCTGTTCGCCCCGGGGGCCACGGCCGGGGCGCCACCCCATGACTGGCTGTGCCTGACCGGGGGGGCCATCGGACAGGGGCTCCCCGTGGCGGTCGGGGCGGCGGTGGCCGACCGGGGTCGTCGCGTCGTGGCATTGGAGGCCGACGGCAGCGCGCTCTACACCATCCAGGCCTGGTGGACCATGGCCCGTGAGGGTCTCGACGTCACCACCGTCATCCTCAACAACCACTCCTACGCGGTGCTCAACATGGAGCTCGACCGTGTGGGCGTCGACGAGCCGGGACCCCGGGCCCGCGACATGCTGGACCTGGGCCGTCCCGACATCAGCTTCGTCCCGCTGGCCCAGGGCCTCGGCCTCCATGCGGCCCGGGCCACGACGAGCGAGGAGTTCGCCGACGAGCTGGGCCGCGCCCTGGCCACACCCGGTCCCAGCGTCGTCGAGGCCGTGGTCCCCGGCCTGCTCTGAGCGGAGGCGGCCGGAGGCCTCAGGCCAGGGGCACCCGTGCGTCCTTGACCGTGGCCGGGAACCGTGACCGGAACGACCGGATCGACATCGCCGTCAGGACCACGTCGCCCCGGGCACGGGCCGACGCGCTGCGCGGCAGGTTGAGCATGGGTCCGATCTCGCCGAAGTAGTTCCCCGGCCGGATCTCGGCCAGCACCTCGACGGAGCCGTCGGAGCGGTCACGGTAGACCTCGACGGTGCCCTCCACCACCTCGTACACCAGGCTCCCCCGGTCGCCCTGCTCGAAGAGGACGGTGCCGTCGGCCAGGCGGACCTCCTCATCGGGGCGGTCCGCGTCCGAGAACTGGGGTGCCAGCTCGATCACCCGGTCGGCGATGTGGGTGATGCGGTCGTCATGGGTCGAGACCACCACCATGCGACCGGGAGCCGCCAGCTCGCGCAAGAGGACCAGGATGCCCTCCACCTGGATGTGGTCCAGGTGCGCGGTGGGCTCGTCCGCCACCACCAGGGGAGGGTCGTGCACCAGGGCGCGGGCGATCGCCACCCGCTGCTGCTGGCCGCCGGACAGCTGGGCGGGGCGGTGCGACGCCCGCTCGCTGAGTGCCACCCGCTCGAGGAGCACGTCGGCCCGCTCCCCCGCCTCCTTGCGCCCCACGCCGGCGAGGGTCATGGGCACCATCACGTTCTTGCGCGCCGACAGGC
>CAZULR010000232.1:0-4647 GCA_964621235.1 uncultured Acidimicrobiaceae bacterium | reverse complement strand
ACGGCATGCACACCACCGACTGGGGATGGGCCCGGTCGAAGCGGACGCCGTCCGCCGCGAGGCCGTCGACGACCGGGGTACGCGACAGCGTGCCTCCGTTGCAGGCGAGTGTGTCGAAGCGCTGCTGGTCGGTGGTCACCAGGAGGATCTTGCGGCCCATCAGCGGGCTCCTTTCGAGGCGACCCGCAAGGGGGCGCGGATCGCACGGACCCCGGACGGGGTGGGGACGGTGGCGGAGGTCACGCGACCTCCTCCGCGCCGAGCACGGCCGGCAGGTGGTTGAGGGCGGCCCGGGCCGCTCCGGCGATGACCAGCGCCAGGACGGCGGGCTCGGCGTCGACGCTGTAGACGGTCAGGCACGTGCCGTCCCCGAGGTCGTGGACGTCGATCGTGCTCAGGTGCTCGACGAACAGCGGCGCGGTGATCCGGTACTGGAACCGGTGCTGCTGGGGATCGATGGTCAGCAGCCGCTCGGGCATGGGCAGGCCGGACCTGGTCACGATCGTCCGCTCGTCCCCTTCTACGGTGCAGGACTCGACGCCCTCCCACCACTCGGGCAGGCGCACCGGGGCACCCACCAGGTCCCAGACCTTCTCGGCCGTGCAGCGCAGTCGGATCGAGTGGCGCATGCTGCCCCGTCGTGCGGTCATGGGGAGCCTCCGGTAGTGAGGAGCGCGGTGAGCGAGACGGTCAGGACCGACCGGACCTCGTCGACACCGAAGCCGCGGTCGTCGGTGAGCAGCTGGTACGTCTCGTAGCTGGTGAGGACGTCGACCGCGGCAAGTGCGGCCGAGGCCCGTTCGTCGCCGAGGGCGCCGAGCTCCCGGGCGAAGAGCGCCTGAACCTGGCCCCGGAGGAACCGTCGGCCCTGGGCCAGACCCTCGGCCAGGCGGGGCTGGAACGGAGCCCGCAGGCGCGACACGTGGGCCGCCTTGCCCAGCGTGGTGAAGAGCCGCAGGCGCTGGCCCACAAGGGCGGCCACCCGGTCGGCGAACGGGTCGTCCGGCGCCGCCTCGACCGGCAGGACGGGCAGCACCCGGGCCTGCTGGCGCGCCACGGCCTCACCGGCCAGGTCGTCGGCGTCCTCGAAGTAGCGGAACAGGGAGCGGGGCGAGATCCCGGCCCGCTCGGCGATCTCGTCGGTGCTCGGGCGCAGGTTGCCCTCGGCGTAGAGGTCGAGCAGGGCGTCGACGACCGCCTCGCGGTTGAGCGCGCGGCGCAGGCGGCGTCCGTCGGTCTGGGCCAGTGACTCCCCGCCCAGCGACGCGGCGCTGACGACCTCACCGGGATCGGCCGGCCAGATGGCGTCCGCCGGCGCCGTGGCGGCCGTGCGCGTCGCGTCGGGCAGCGGTCGGGTGTCGGTCATCCCGGCGATCCTACGGTCCGACCAGCGTGCAGATGTCTCCGACGGCCGGGTCGACCCGGCCGTCGAGCACGTCGCGGTATACGGCCTCGACGGCCGCCGGCCCGGCGGCGTGGCGGAGCGTCAGCCAGGCGTCGGTCCAGGGGACGAACCGGTCCCAGGCACCCGCCACGGCCTCCTCGAAGCCGTCCCGACCCCACTCCGACCGCCGCCTGGCGATCTGGGTCGGAGCGAAGAGGAACTCGGGGGACGGCCCGGGAAGGCCGCCCTCCCCCGTGGAGGCGTCGTCCCAGTGGGTGTCGCCCACCACCATCGAGTAGCGGAGGTCGTCGCCGAGACGGGTGTGCACGGCGTGGGTGACGTCCTTGCGACCCGCGACGTCGATGTAGGCGGTCGGTGTGGCGGCCAGGTCGGCGACGGAGTCGTAGGTGAGGACGGAGGTGTAGCACCCGAGTGACCGGACGAAGCCGACGTTCCCGGGCGACGTCAGGCCGACCACGTCGACGCCGTCCCGCTCCGCCAGGAGGAAAGCGGCGCCGATGGCGGTCTTGGAAGAGGCGCTGGAGACGACGGCCGTGCGGGCGCCGAAGAGGTCGTGGTCGCCGAGGAAGTCGTCCGCTACGAAGGAGGTGACGAACAGCGGCCACAGCAGCATCTGCTGGTCCTCGCGCCCGGGTGCGTAGGCCCGGTCTGATCCAGTCACGGCGTAGCGGGCGTAGACGGAGGGAATGGCCTCGCGGCTCGGCGTGGTGTCGGAGAACCCCCGGTCGTCGATGCGCCCGGGGGCGATCACGAGTTCGTCGGCCAGGGGGAAGTAGCCGTAGACCCGGGTCCCCTCGTCCACGCCGGGGGTCGTCGACTCCACGACGTCGCCGAAGCCCCACACGGGGACCCGGCCCCACGCCACGCCGTCCTCCTCCACGCCCGGGAAGCAGTCCCAGTAGCGCATGAGGTCGCCGTAGACGGCGTAGGTGATGTTGTTGGCGGACATCCCGAAGGCGTCGACACGCAACCTGGCCTGGCCGGTGAGGAGAGGAGCCGGGGGATGGGCGAGCGTCCGCACATGGTGGAGGTCGGAACGGTCGACGTCGAGTTGCATGGCGGCTCGCTTCACTCGGCCGACCCGGAGGCCCCGGGGACCCCGCGGCGCCGTGACGGTGGCTCGGTCGGGAGCCGGGGTGGCGCCGGGGGGCGGCGCCCGTGCACCCGGGCCGGGTGCCAGTCCGCCAGGGTAACAGTTGACAGTGATTATGACAAGTGTTTACATGACCGGGCGACCCGGTCGTCGGGTCACCGGAGGGAGCCACCGTGTCTGATGCGCCGCAGTCGGGAGTGACGGGTACGGTCGGAGGAGTGGACGCACGGGGCGACCTGCTGCTCGACTCGCTGCAACGGCGGATGCACGCGCTGTTCTCGCTCTACTACGACGCCGTGGACACCATGGACCTGGACCAGGTCAACCACTTCGAGCGCGAGGGCGTGCTCCCCATCGCCTTCAGCCTGTTCCACATCGTGAACATGATCGACGCGTCGTTCCTGCTCATGACCGGCACGCCCCCGATCTGGGACGCCGGGTGGGAGGCCCGCGTGCACCCCGCCATCGCCGACCACGGCAAGCACCGCACGGTGGAGGAGATGGTCCACCAGCGGATCGGCGACTACGAGCAGTTCCAGGCCTACATGCGGCAGGTCTTCGACCGCGTCGAGTCCTGGCTGGCGGACCTCGACCCCTCAGAGCTGACCCGCCTGGTCATCCCCCGTCCCTTCCCGGAGCAGATCGCCAGCACCTACAGCGCACGGGTGGCCGGTGCCGACGGCATCACCCTCCTCGACGCCACCGAGTGCTGGATCTACCAGCACGGGCTCCGCCACATGGGGGAGATCGAGCTCGCCCGGGGGCTGGTGGGCCTCGGGGGAATGACGTCCTGAGGCGGGTGGCGCAGCGCGCGTCGGTCGTCCCGCCGCACGTTCGGCGCTGACCAGCGCCGTGCCTCCGGCGGAGGGGGTCGCGCCTAGACGGTGGGGAGGCCGTCGACCATGCTGTGCGCCAGGCGCGTCAGCGCGTCGGCCAGCTGCGGCGACGGGCCGGAGTGGGCGGCGGCTGCGGCCTCCTCGGCGTAGGACCTGGCCACGAGCACCGACCGGGCGATGGCACCCGACCCGGCGACGATCGACCGGGCCTTCTCCTGTTCGGGGAGGTCGAGCGGCTGGCCGAGCAGGTCACGCAGCTCCGGCCCGTGGACCGGGTCGTCCAGGGTCAGGAGCACGGGGAGCGTGTAGATGCCCTCGGCCAGGTCCTGGCCGGCCGGCTTGCCCAGGTCGGCCTCGGTCCCGATCACGTCGAGGATGTCGTCACGGACCTGGAAGATCATGCCGAAGCAGCGTCCGAATTCGGTGAAGGCGTCGACCTGGGAACGGTCGAGCCCGCCGGTGAGGGCACCGATGCGGCACGACGTCGCCATGAGGGACGCCGTCTTGCCCGAGATGGCCGTGGCGTACTCGTCCCGGGACCGGTCGACCCGGAAGGCGGCGCGCACCTCGGCGACCTGCCCCTGGCACAGCTCGCCCAGGGTGGCGGCCAGGAGGGCGGCGATCTCCACGCCGAGCCCGGCGGCGATCTCGGCTGACCGGGCCAACAGGAAGTCGCCGGCCACGATGGCCACGAGGTTGCCGAAACGGGCGTTGACGCTCTCGACGTTGCGGCGCATCGTGGCCTCGTCCATGACGTCGTCGTGGTAGAGCGAGGCGAGGTGGACCAACTCCACGGCCACGGCGCCGAGCAGGTCCTCCCGGGTGGCGTCGCACGTGCCCGAAGTGGCGGTGGCCAGTGCCAGCACCGGCCGCAGTCGCTTCCCGCCCGCCGCCAGCAGGTGGGTGGTCACCTCGTCGAGGAAGGCGTCGCCGGTGACGACGGACTCCACGAGGAGGGGCTCCAGGAGAGCCAGCTGGTCTTCGAGTGCGGGGAGTCCCAGGAGGTTGACGACGTTCACTGGCTACAGACGATAGGGCAGACTGCCGATGACCGGTACATGCCCACCGGCATCCGGGGCTGTGGGTGCGGTGGGCACCGCCACCTGTAGACTCGGGTTTCAGTTACGGACCGCGGATGGAGGCGGTGGAGTGTTCGAACGATTCACAGACCGAGCTCGACGAGTCCTGGTGTTGGCACAGGAGGAGGCGCGGCTGCTCAACCACAGTTTCATCGGCACCGAGCACATCCTCCTGGGCCTGATCCACGAGGGCGAGGGGGTCGCGGCCAAGGCGCTGGAGTCCCTCGGGGTCTC
>CAZULR010000231.1:0-4667 GCA_964621235.1 uncultured Acidimicrobiaceae bacterium | reverse complement strand
GCCCAGGTAGGTGGTGGACTTGCCGCACCAGGCGCCGATCTCGACGAACGTGGCCTGGGCCACCGAGCTGCCGGCACGCAGTGCGGCGAGGTAGAGAGCCTCACCCTCGTCGTCGGGCATGAAGCCGGTCGTCGCCCGCGCCAGGGTGAACAGGTGCTCGCGACGCTCCTCCACCGTCCGGTGGTCGGCGCCGGGGTGCGCCGCGCTGGTCGATTCCATCCGCCCACCATCCCACACGCGGCGGAGGTGTCCGGCACCGGGACGAGGGCGCTCCGGGCTCCCAGCGCGTGCCGGGTCAGTCGACAGTCAGGCCGTAGACGAGCGAGCCGTCGGGCTCCACGTCGTAGACCTCGATGCCCTCCTCGACATGGGCGGCGTCGGCCTCCAGCGCCACGGCCACCTTGTTGAGCGCGTTGCGCGTCACGTCGAGGACCAGCTCCACCTGCTGGTCGGGGCCGGCCTCGGCCTGCAGTGCCGCCACGACGTCGGTCCCGATCCGACCCGGCGTCCACAGCATGGCGTCGCAGAACGCCAGCGACGCCCGGGCGAGCGGGGACAGCGAGCTGTCGGCGTAGGCGTCGATGGCGGCGAAGTCCGTCTCGGTGGCGCCGGCCCGCAGCGCGCTCCGGCTGCGCAGCGAGCGGCACAGTCGGCAGTTGTGCTGGCGGGCCCCCCGCAGGCGGACGAGCTCGGAGGTGACCGGGTCGAGCGCGTCGAGCGCCGGGATGACCCGCACCAGGCCGTCGAGGGCGCCCCAGAGGCCACCGGGTGCCGGCTGGGCCCCCGGCACCGGCCACGGTCCCGGGGAGAACAGCGCGTCGAGAGCGGCGCGGGTGCGCGGCACCATGTCGACGACCCAGAGCGCCGCGGCCAGCCCGCCGGTCTGCGGCCCGGCGGCGGCCAGGAAGTCGGCCCGCTGCGTCGGGGTGACCGACGCGACGTCCAGGCAGCACTGGGTGGCGAAGGCGAGCACCGCCTCCGCGTCGCCGTCCCACCGCGTCGACCCCCCATCGTCGGGCGGCACGAGCGGATCGACACCCAGCAGGTCGGCGCAGGCGGTGGCCGCAGCCGCCACCAGCCCCGTGGTGCCGGCCTCGGCCGCGTCGGCCCACAGTGCGCCGAGGACGGTGTCGAGGGCATCGGCCCCGTCGGGCGCGAGGCGGCGGAGGGCGGCGGCACCGGAGGTCATTCCCGCGACGCTACCGCCGCACCGGCGGACGCACCGGCGCCTCTACCATTGGCACCGGGCACCATCACACGGGGGATCGGGGAACGGCATGGCCAAACTGGTGTATGTGGCGAATGTGTCCCTCGACGGCTTCATCGAGGACGGGGACGGACGGTTCGACTGGACCGAGCCCTCCGACGAGGTCTTCGCGTTCATCACCGACCTCGTGCGACCTTTCGGCACCTACCTCTACGGCCGGCGCCTGTACGAGACGATGGCCGTGTGGGAGACCGACCCCGCCCTAGCCGCCCAGTCCGAACTGACGAGTGCGTTTGCGGCTGTCTGGCAGGCGGCCGACAAGATCGTCTACTCCACCACGCTGGCCACGGTCCCCACCGCCCGGACGCAGCTCGAGCGGCGCTTCGACCCCGACCCGGTCCGGGAGATGACGAACGCCGCCGGACGAGACGTCAACATCGGGGGTGCAGGCCTCGCGGCGCAGGCGTTCGACGCCGGGCTGATCGACGAGTGCCAGTTCTTCGTGTATCCGGTACTCGTCGGAGCCGGGAAGCCGGCATTCGCGGGCGACGGATGCGTCCAGATGGACCTGATGGACGAGCATCGGTTCGGCAACGGAGTCGTGTACCTGCGCTACCGCATCCTGAGCTGATCCCACCGTCGGGGACCGACCGGTGTGAAGCCGGAGCGAAGTACCTCGACGTTGGATGCGGACGGTGCGCCACGATTCGACGCCGCGCCGGTTCACCTCAGGCACCGGTGATCGGTCAGTCGACCCCGGAGAGCTCTATGGACCCTGGTCGGATCCTCATGAAGCCCTAACAACTACCTGGCACCATCTACTGCGTCCCGACCTCGAAGAACTGGAGCATCATGCGTCGCCTCGTTGTCATCGCCGCCGTGGCCCTGTCCGGCATCGCGCTGACCGCGTGCTTTCCCGCGGTCACCATGCCCTCGGGAACGAAGCCCCTGCTCGTCGGATTGGTCGACAAGGGTTCGGAATCCTCCTACCACCTCGGCCAGCCGTACCCGATCGTCGATCTCTCCGATGTGTCCGCCGCTTCGGGTGCCTTCGGTGGCGTGGTGGTGAACCAGACGTGGGCGCAGCTCGAGCCCACGCAGGGCACCTTCGATTTCTCGACGCTCGACGCATCGCTCGCCGCTGTGTCCACCTACAACGACCAGCACCCGAGCGCACCGATCGGTGTCCGGCTACGCGTCTTCGCCGCCTATGCCGCGCCGACGTGGGCGAAGTCGCTCGACGGCTCACCCATCACCGTTCCGGCGAACCTCCCCTCGAACACTGGTGGGACACTCGGCCAGTGGTGGAAGCCCGGCTACCGGTCCGCCTGGGCGGCGCTGCAACAGGCGCTGGCCTCCAGGTACGACGCAAACCCGGTACTGCGTGAGGTCGCGGTCTCGTCGTGCACCTCGCTCACCGCCGAGCCGTTCGTGATGGCACCGTCCACCGTCGCCCTGGCCACGGCCGATGGGTGGAGCGTCTCAGCCCAGCAGAGCTGCCTGGACGGAGCGCTCTCGGACTACGCCCCCTGGAAACAGACGGCGATCTACTTTCCGATGAATCCATTGAGCGGCAGCATGACCGTGACCGATGAGGTCATGCAGCGGTGCGCATCGTCATCGGCCTCGGGTGGTCCTTGGTGCATCCTGGCCAACAACGATCTCAGCCCGGTGTCGGCGACGACCGGTCGGAGCGCACCGGTCTACGCCCAGATGGACTCGATCTGGGCCGCCGCCCCGTCGGGCACATCGATCGCCTTGCAGATGGACGGGCCGGACAACGCGACCTACTGCGCCGCCATCGGTGTGGCGGTGGCCCACCACGCCCAGTCGGTCGAGCTCTGGCCCGCGACCGGTAGCCAGCCCGGGTTCACCTCGGTGCCGACCGGAACGCTGACGGCCTGGGACAACTCGTTGCGACAGGGAACGGCACCCACCTGCTAGCGGGACGGCGTCCACGTGGTCGAGACGGGCTCGGTCGAGTCGGGCACCACGGGTCCGGACGTGCGTCCGGCCGGCCCGGGGGAACGGCGGGAGATCCCGGAGGCGGGGAGTTCGTTGGGCCACGTGCGTCGATGCGCGGCCGCGGCCGAGGTGCTCCGGCACGTCGGTGTCGATCCCGGTCTCACCGCCGACCGCGGTTCGGCTCCGTGAACGCCCAGGTCGGGCGATCCGTGTCGCCCGACTCACCCCCGGATCAGGGTCACGAGGGTGTAGACGGCGAACCCGGCGAGCAGGATGCCGCCCGCCTTGCGGATCACCGAGAGGGGCAGGACCTGCAGCAGCGCCCGGCCTCCGAAGGCACCCAGGGCGGCGACCGAGGTGAGGGCGGCGAAGGCGCCGATGAAGACGGACAGCGGCTGGTGGTACTTGGCGGCCAGATTGGCCGTGAGGATCTGGGTGAGGTCGCCGAACTCGCCGACGAAGATGACGACGAACGCCGTGGCGATGGGCCGGAGGCCGACTGGTGCCTCCGCCACCTCCTCCTTGCCCTCCAGCTCCGCTTCCTTCTCGGGGACGAAGAGGAGGTAGATGGCGCCCCCGGCGAAGAGCAGGGCGGTGACCGCCTCGACCCATCGGTGGGGGAGCAGGGCCAGGAGCCGGCCGGCCAGGACGGCGATGGCGGCGTGGATGCCGAACGCGGCCGTGGCGCCGATCCAGACCAGGACCGGACGATAGCGGCTGCCCATGATCAGGGTGGCGATCATGGTCTTGTCAGGCAGCTCCGCGACGAAGATGAGCGCGAAGACGCCGAGGATCAGACCGATCTGCACCGGCTCAGGTTAGGCACCCCCGGGGGGAAGCTCGTGCAGGCCGGTGGCGGTCAGCGCTCGAGGCCGAGTACCTCGGTGAGGGCATCGGCCAGACCGTCTGCTTCGCGCTGCCCGAACGCCACGCTCATGGCCAGCCGCTCGAGGATCTGCTCCACGGTGCGACCCCCCGCTGCCAGTGGGTGGGAGGTGACGAAGTCCGTGACCTCGGCGGCGAGCTCGGGCGGTGAGCACAGGGCCCGGACGCCGTCGAGCATGCGGGGCAGGGTGTTCGACGGGAACTTCTTCGGGAACTCGTCCCACGCCGCCACGATCCGCTCCCAGGTGGCCGGTCCGGTCTCGCGGTTGGCCAGGAGGAGGCGGATGAGGAACGGTGCGTCCTGGCTGCGGACCTCGGTCATGGCCAGGTCGAACGTGCGGGCGGCGAGGTCGGGCGCACCGAAGCTGGCGAGTGCGTCGAGGTAGCGGTTCTCGTCCTGGGGCGTCGTGGCCGAGCGGTAGGTGGCCAGGCAGGCCTCGTACTCGTCGACGCCGCCGCCGGCGGCCACGATGTCGAGCACCGCGGAGGCGGTGTCGCCGTGGAGCGGGGTGGTCGCCCGTGCCGCGAACCGCGCCGCCGCCTCGTTCCGCACGTCGGGGTCGGCCCCGATGGTGCCGAGCGTGCGCAGGACGGCCGACCGGAGCGACGG
>CAZULR010000230.1:0-4680 GCA_964621235.1 uncultured Acidimicrobiaceae bacterium | reverse complement strand
TAGCATTACCGATGTTGTAACGTTGTGAATTGTTCTAAATACCCGACTCAGGAACCGTGAGAACATGTCAGCTGCAACCCCCACAAAAGCCCGCAAGAAGACTCCCATGTCCGCCGAGCACAAGGCGGCGCTGGCCAAGGGTCGCGAGGAAGGCCGCATCGTGCGGCAGTATCTCGAGGCACTCGAGTCCACGAAGCCGCGGCGCGGCCGCAAGCGCACGCCGGACTCCATCCGCAAGCGGCTGGCCACCATCGAGGCGGCCCTGCCCGAGTCGGACCCGCTGAACCGCCTGCACCTGGTGGAGGAGAAGCAGCGTCTCGAGGCCGAGCTGGCCCACAGCGGTGACGTGGTCGACCTGGCCGCGCTCGAGAAGAGCTTCATCAAGGTGGCCCGCCAGTACGGCGAGCGCAAGGGCATCTCCTACTCGGCTTGGCGCACCGTCGGCGTGAGCGCCTCGGTCCTGCAGCAGGCCAAGATCCCCCGCACGCGGGGCTGAGGCACACACCGGTCGGGCGAGCATGGCGGACAACGGCATCTGGGGCTGGAAGCTCCGCGGTGTGGCCGCCGCGGTCCGCGAGGACCAGTACGCGCATGCACCCCCGCTCGGGACCGCCCGCAACACGTGTCCGGCCTGCTGCGTCGTACGCGACATGACCTGTTACAGGCTGTCCGATGGCCCGTTCGGGACGCACAAGGGGCTCCACCTCCTGTGCCCCGTCTGCGGTGGCGGCTTCTCCGTGGACAAGGCGGACGAGGAGAAGGTGCTGCGGCAGCTGGTGCCGGTACCGGGCACGACCGCCTGACCCACCCGGTCGGCCGGCCGCGGCCCGACTCCGGTCAGCCGACGGGCGCGGGAACGGCGGCGGTGCGCAGCAGTGCCTGCAGGAGCACGACCCCGTCCTCCGACCCGAGCAGGGGGTCCGAGGCCCGCTCCGGGTGCGGCATGAGCCCCACCACGTTGCGTCCGGCGTTGCACACCCCGGCGATGTCGTCGACCGAGCCGTTCGGGTTGTCGACGTAGCGGAGGACGATCCGGTCCTCGGCCCGCAGCTCGGCCAGGGTCGCCGCGTCGCAGGTGTAGTTGCCCTCGAAGTGGTTGATGGGGATGGCGAGCTCGGTCCCGACCGGCACCCCGGCGGTCAGCGCGGTGTCGTCGCGCTCGACCCGCACGACGGCGGTGGCGCACACGAAGCGGAGTCCCCGGTTCTTCTGCAGCGCGCCCGGCAGGAGGCCGGCCTCGGTCAGCACCTGGAAGCCGTTGCAGATCCCGACGACGGGTCCGCCGTCGGCGGCGAACGCCGCTACGGCGTCCATGACCGGGGAGAAGCGGGCGATGGCACCCGGCCGCAGGTAGTCGCCGTGGGCGAAGCCGCCCGGCAGGATGAGCGCGTCGTAGGCGGATACCGAGGTGGTGGCGTGCCACACCAGCTCCGCCACGCCGCCGAGTCGCTCGACGGCGTGGAGGGCGTCGTACTCGCAGTTGGTCCCCGGGAAGAGGACGACCCCGACCCTGGGAGCCATCAGGCGGTCGCTCCGGCGGGCACCACCGTCACCTGCGACTCCTCGATCACCGGGTTGGCCAGCAGGCGGTCCGCCACCACCGTGGCCTGGGCCAGCGCGTCGGACTCGTCGTCCGCGGCCAGATCGAACCGGAACGACTTCCCGGCCCGCACCGAGGTCACGCCGTCGAGGCCGAGGGCGGGCAACGCCCGCTCGATCGTCGCCCCCTGGGGATCGGCGATCCCGTCGCGCAGGAGGACCTCGACCTGCACCGAGAACTGTCGGGAGTCGGCCATGTCAGGCACCGTACCAGTCGGCCAGTGACCGGCCGCAGACCCGCTCGTAGGCGGCCACGTAGCGCGACGAGGTGGCGTCCACGATCTCCTGCGGCAGGGCCGGCGGGGGCGCCTGCTTGTCCCACGGCTGTGCCTCGAGCCAGTCCCGCAGGGGCTGCTTGTCGAACGAGGGCGGGTTGGTACCCGGCGCACAGTCGTCGGCCGGCCAGAAGCGCGACGAGTCCGGCGTGAGCACCTCGTCGCACAGCGACAGCTCGCCGTTGATGTAGCCGAGCTCGAACTTGGTGTCACAGATGACGATGCCCTGCTCCTCGGCCCGCGCCGCGGCTCGCGAGTAGGCCTCGAGGCACAGTGCGGCGGCGGCCTCCGCGGCCTCCCGGCCGACGATGTCGATGGCCTCGGCCATGCCGATGTTGAGGTCGTGCCCCTCGGTGGCCTTCGTGGAGGGGGTGAAGATGGGCTCGGGCAGCGCCTGGGCGTGGAGCAGCCCGGCCGGCATGGGCATGCCGTGGACGGTCCCCTCGCGCTGGTACTCCTTGTACGCCGAGCCGGCCAGGTAGCCGCGCACGATGCACTCGATGTCGAGCATGTCGGCCCGGTGGACCAGCATCGACCGGCCCGCCAGCCCGGCGAGGCCGCCGGGCAACGCCGCCGCCCCCTCGGGGAAGTCGGCCGTGTCGGCGCTGATCAGGTGGTTCGGTGCCAGGTCGGCGAGCTCCTCGAGCCACGCCGCCGTCATGGCCGTCAGCACGCGTCCCTTGTCCGGGATCGGCTCCTCCATGATCACGTCGAAGGCGGAGATCCGGTCGGATGCCACCATGAGCAGCCGGCCGTCACCGGCGTCGTACAGCTCGCGGACCTTGCCGGACGAGATGAGGGGCAATGGGGACGTGGTCATGGGGCGAGCTCCTCCAGGGCATCGGTGAAACGGTGGACATGACGCAGCGTACGGGACAGGTCGAAGGCGTCATCCAGGTCCGCGGGCGCCAGCGTCACCTCGGGGTCGGCGTCGAGCACGGCGCGGAAGCTGCGCCCCTCCTCCCAGGCGGCCCGGGCGTCCCGCTGGACGATGCGGTAGGCGGCGTCGCGGCTCAGGCCGCCGCTGACCAGGGCCAGCAGCACCGACTGGCTGAAGACGAGGCCGTGGCTGCCCTCGGTCAGGGTGGCCAGCGACCGCTCGGGGTGGAGGACCAGGCCCTGGACCAGGCCCGTCGTCTTCTGCAGCATGTAGAGGGTGAGCATGCTGGCGTCGGGCAGGACGACCCGCTCGACCGAGCTGTGGGAGATGTCCCGCTCGTGCCACAGGGCGACGTCCTCGAGCCCGGCGGACAGGTAGCCCCGCAGCACCCGGGCCAGGCCGCACAGGCGCTCGGACAGGATCGGGTTGCGCTTGTGGGGCATGGCCGAGCTGCCCTTCTGCCCCGGCTTGAACGGCTCCTCGACCTCGCCCAGCTCGCTGCGGGCCAGGTGGCGGATCTCGGTGGCGATCTGCTCGATGGTGGCCCCGACGGAGGCGCAGGCCCACAGGAACTCGGCGTGCCGGTCCCGGGCGACCACCTGGGTGGCCGGCACCGGCACGAGGCCGAGGGCCGAGCACACGTGCGCCTCGACCCGGGGGTCGATGTTGGAGTACGTCCCGACGGCGCCCGACAGCTTGCCCACGGCCACCCGCTGGCGGGCGGTCCGCAGCCGCTGCACATCGCGGTCGGCCTGCAGCGCCCAGAGGGCGAACTTGGCGCCGAAGGTGGTGGGCTCGGCGTGCATGCCGTGGGTCCGGCCGGTCACCGGCACGTCGATCGCCTCCAGCGCCCGCGCCTTGCAGGCCCGGACCAGCTCGGTGGCGGCCTCGACGAGCAGGTCGGCGGCCCGGGTGAGGGTGGCGCACAGGGCGGTGTCGACCACGTCGGACGAGGTGAGCCCGTAGTGGATCCACGATCCCTGGGGCTGGCCGATGGCCTCCTGGACGACGTCGACGAAGGCGGCCACGTCGTGGTCGGTGACGCGCTCCCGCTCGGCCACCGCCTCGACGAAGGCGGCGTCGACGGTGGGGGCGTGGGCCCGGCAGAACTCGGCGGCCTCGGCCGGCACGTCGCCGACCTCCGCCCAGCCGTCGGTGGCCAGCAGCTCGACCCGGAGCCACATGGCGAACCGGGCCTCGTCGGAGAAGAGCGCGGCCATCTCCTTCGGGGCGTAGCGGGGGATCATCGAACGGCCTCTGCTTTCGGTTCGGGTCGGGATGTGGGCTCGTCGACGGCCGCCCGGGCGATGTCGGAGCGGTGCTGCATGCCGGACCAGGCGATGGCGTCCACCCCGGCATAGGCGCGGTTGCGGGCCTCCTCCAGGCTCCCGCCGAGCGCGGTCACGCCCAGCACGCGTCCGCCGGCCGTCACCACGTCACCGCTGGCCGGATCGACCGTGGTCCCCGCGTGGAACACGGTCACGCCGGGGAGGGCCCCGGCCTCGTCGAGCCCGGTGATCGGGTCGCCGGTGCGGGGTGACTCGGGATAGCCCTCGGAGGCGAGCACCACGCACACCGCCGGATCGGGGGAGAAGCGCGGCGTGGTGACCAGGGCGCCGGCGGCCACCTCGGCCAGCAGCGCTGCGAGGTCACCCTCGTAGCGGGGGACGACGACCTGGGTCTCCGGGTCGCCGAACCGCACGTTGAACTCGAGCACCTTCGGGCCCGACGGTGTGAGCATCAGCCCGGCGTAGAGGACGCCGCGGTAGTCGATGCCCCGGGCACGCAGCGCCCCGACCAGAGGGGCCACCGCCTCGGCCACGAGCTCGTCGACCAGGCCGTCATCGACCGACGGCACGGGCGAGTACGCACCCATCCCCCCGGTGTTCGGGCCGGCACCGTGGTCGTCCCGCCGCTTGAAGTCCT
>CAZULR010000229.1:0-4685 GCA_964621235.1 uncultured Acidimicrobiaceae bacterium | reverse complement strand
CGTCACACGGCTTCCGGACCGAGATCCTCCCCATGGCCGCGCTCGTCACCCCGGCCGGGCCGATCGACGTCGTCTGAGCCGACGGGGCTGGTCCGCGCCACGGGTTCCGGCGACAATGGGGGGATGAGCGACACCGGACAGCACGACCGCGCCACCCCACCCACGCGTGACAAGCCGTGGGTGATGCGCACCTACTCGGGCCATTCGACGGCCAAGGCCTCCAACGACCTCTACCGGACCAACCTGGCCAAGGGCCAGACCGGCCTGTCCATCGCCTTCGACCTGCCCACCCAGATCGGCTACGACCCCGACGACCCGGCGGCGGCCGGCGAGGTCGGCAAGGTCGGCGTGCCGGTGGCCCACCTCGGACACATGGCCGAACTGCTCGACCAGATCCCGGTCGAGTCGATGAACACGTCGATGACCATCAACGCCACCGCGGCATGGCTGCTCGGGCTGTACATCGCCAACGCCGAGGACCGGGGCGTGGACCCTCGGGTCCTCTCGGGCACGACCCAGAACGACATCGTCAAGGAGTACCTGTCACGGGGCACGTTCATCTTTCCGCCGCTGCCCAGCCGCCGGCTGACCGTCGACACCATCGTCCACACGGTGCGCAACGTGCCGAAGTGGAACCCGATCAACGTCTGCAGCTACCACCTGCAGGAGGCCGGGGCCACACCCCACCAGGAGGTCGCCTACGCCCTCGCCACGGCCATCGGCGTGCTCGACGCCGTCCGCGCCTCGGGGCAGGTGCCCGACGACGAGTTCCCGTCGGTGGTCGGGCGCATCTCGTTCTTCGTCAACGCGGGAGTGCGCTTCGTCGAGGAGACCTGCAAGATGCGGGCCTTCACCGAACTGTGGGACAGGGTGTGCGCCGAGCGGTACGGCGTGACCGACCCCAAGCTGCGGCGCATGCGCTACGGCGTGCAGGTCAACTCGCTCGGCCTGACCGAGGCCCAGCCGGAGAACAACATCCAGCGCATCGTGCTCGAGGCGCTCGGTGTCACCCTGTCCAAGCGCGCCCGCGCCCGGGCCCTGCAGCTGCCGGCCTGGAACGAGGCGCTCGGACTCCCCCGCCCGTGGGACCAGCAGTGGTCGTTGCGCATCCAGCAGGTCCTGGCCTTCGAGTCCGACCTCCTCGAGTACGGCGACATCTTCGACGGATCGGTCGTCATCGAGGCGAAGACCGCCGAGGTGGCCGAGGCGTCCTGGGCTGAGCTCCAGGACGTGCTGGCCCTCGGTGGGGCGTTCGAGGCCATCGACGAGTTGAAGTCGCGTCTCGTCGGGAGCCAGTCCGAGCGGGTCCGCCGCATCGAGACCGGCGAGCTCCAGGTGGTGGGCGTCAACTGCTTCCAGGAGACGGCCGAGTCGCCGCTGGCCAGCGCCGGCGACGAGGGCGGCTCGATCCTGCGCGTGGACCCCGCCGTCGAGTCCCAGCTCCGGGCGGACGTCGCCGCCTGGCGTGCCGCCCGCGACGGCGCCGCCGTCCAGCGCGCGCTCGACGCCCTGCGTCGCGCGGCCGAGGGCACGGACAACGTCATGCCTGCGACCATCGCCCTGGCCCACGCCGGCGGCACCACGGGTGAGTGGGCGGGCGCGCTGCGCGAGGTCTTCGGCGAGTACCGGGCCCCGACCGGCGTGGGCGGCGGTGTCGGCCACCGTGGTGCAGAGTTCGCGGGCGTGCTCGCCCGATCCAAGGCGCTGGCCGACCGGGCCGGTGGCCCACCCCGCCTCCTGGTCGCCAAACCCGGCCTCGACGGGCATTCCAACGGAGCCGAGCAGATCGCCGTGGCCGCCCGAGACGCCGGGTTCGAGGTCGTCTACCAGGGGATCCGCCTCTCACCCGCGGAGATCGCGGCGGCGGCCCGGGACGAGGACGTCGACGTGGTCGGCATCTCCATCCTGTCCGGCAGTCATCTCGAGCTCGTGCCCGAGGTGGTGGACCGGCTGCGGGAGGCGGGCGTGGACGCCCCCGTCGTCGTCGGGGGCATCATCCCGCCCGAGGACGAGGCCGTGCTCCTGGGCAAGGGCGTCGCCCGGGTCTACACGCCCAAGGACTTCGAGATCGGCCAGATGATGGACGACATGCTCGACCTCGTGGAGCAGCACCGCGCCGCGTCGGTGGGCTGACCGCCGGACCGCGCCCGTCCACCAGCGGTCGAGGGGTCGGTTGCTAGGGTCACCGCCGTGTCCCCCCGAGACCCCCGGGCCGCCCGCCGATCCTCGGGCATCCTGTCCGGCCCGATCGACGCGCCGCCGGCCGACCGGCTGGCTCCCGTCTTCCCCCAGGTGCCGGCGGCCGTCGGCATGGCCGTCGTCCACCGGGCCAGCGGGTTCAGCGGGACCCTGGTCCGCATCGAGGGCGGGGGCGTCGAGCTGCGCGGCCGCACCGGCCAGGAGCGGGTCTTCCGCCTGACACCCGGGGCGTTCAGTGTCGACGGCCGCGCCGTGACCCTGGTCCGGGGCCCGCAGGCCGCCCCGACCCGCACCCCGTCGATCACCGCGTCCGGATCGGTGGCCGTGGCCGGGGCCACCGCACGCGTGGCCCGTGCGGGCCGCCTGTGGGTCGAGGGCATCCACGACGCCGAGCTGGTCGAGAAGGTGTGGGGCGACGACCTGCGGATCGAAGGTGTCGTGGTGGAGCGCCTCGACGGGATCGACCACCTGGCGCGGGCCGTCACCGACTTCCGGCCGGGCCCCGCCCGTCGGCTCGGCGTGCTGGTCGACCACCTGGTGGCCGGCAGCAAGGAGTCCCGTTTGGCCGAGTCGGTGCGCCACCCTGACGTCCTCGTCACCGGGACACCGTTCGTCGACGTCTGGCAGGCCGTCCGCCCGTCGGTGGTGGGCATCGGGGCGTGGCCTCACATCCCGCGCGACGTGGAGTGGAAGGTCGGCGTGTGCACCGAGCTCGGCCTCGGTGACCCACCGGCCGCGTGGCGAAGGATCCTGGCGTCGGTCTCGACCTATGCCGACCTCGAGCCCGCACTGGTGGGCTCGGTCGAGCGGCTCATCGACTTCGTCACCTCCACCGACTGAGCGCGGCACCGGGCGGAGGTGTATCGCCCCGTGTGCCCCGGTGTCACGTGGGACCAACGGCGGTTCGGTAAAGGTCTTTGTCCCCTAGGTGGACATTTTCCCCATGCGTAAGGTCGCAAGTAGGTCCCCCGAGATACGGGACGGAGACCGCTGAGGTGACGAAACCATGAAGCGCAAGACATTCGATGCCATTCTCACGCTCGTCGGGTTGGGGATCACCGTGTTCCTGATCGTGGCCGGCAGTCTCGGTCTGTGGGCCTACAGCTTCGCCAATTCGAACGTGCACAACCAACTGGTGCAGCAGGGCATCACGTTCCCGCCGGCGGCCGCCTTCCAGAACGCCAAGGTCGGCACCGAGATCACCCCGAGCATGATCCCGGTCATCTCGCAGTACGCCGGCCAGCAGTTGACGACGGGCAAGCAGGCCGAGGCCTACGCCGACCACTTCATCGCCGTCCACCTCCAGGAGATCGGGGGCGGCAAGACGTACGCCCAGCTCTCCAACGAGGCGATGGCCCTGCCGAAGGGGTCGCCGGCGTACACGGCGGCCGAGGCCAAGGTCCAGACGGTCTTCCAGGGCACCACGCTCCGGGGCCTGCTGCTCGAGGCCTACGCCTTCTGGCAGATGGGTCAGATCGCCCTCTACGCGGCGATCGCCTGCTTCGTCTTGGCGCTGATCATGCTGGTCTTCACGATCATCGGCTTCGTCCACTGGCGTCGCACGCCGGAGGACGCCGAGATCTGAGGCGAACCAGTTGGTGGGTGACGTGTGCGGCCCCTGGATCGGAAGGCGGTTCAGCCCCCGGTCCAGGGGCGGTCGCGTCTGCTGGTGGCCGGACGGCTCCACCAGCGCCCGCTGAACCGCCAGGCCGGCGGGCCGGTGGGATCCTCGGCCACGACCAGGACGGGACGGGGCCAGGCCTGGTCCACGGCGGCTGCCAGCACGGCCAGGACGGCCGGGTCGATGGGCTCCCGGGTGCTCACAGCGGCATGTTCCCGTGCTTGCGCTTCGGGAGCTCCTCACGCTTGGAGACCAGCAGCTCGAGGCTCCGGGCCAGGATGCGACGGGTCTCCGCCGGGTCGATGACGTCGTCGATGTAACCCCGCTCGGCCGCCGCGTAGGGATTCGCGTAGCGGTCGGTGTACTCCTCGACGAGCTCCTTGCGCCGGCCGACTGGGTCGGCCGCTTCGGCCAGATCACGGCGGTACACGATCTCGACGGCGCCCTCAGGGCCCATCACGGCCAGTTCGGCCGACGGCCAGGCGAAGGCCAGGTCGGCGCCGATGGACTTCGAGTTCATGACGACATAGGCGCCGCCGTAGGCCTTACGGGTGATGATCTGGACCCGCGGCACGGTCGATTCGCAGTAGGCGTAGAGGAGCTTGGCGCCGTGGCGGATGATGCCGCCGTACTCCTGGTCGGTACCGGGCATGAAGCCGGGCACGTCGACGAACGTGACCAGCGGGATGTTGAAGGCGTCGCACGTCCGCACGAAGCGGGCGCCCTTCTCGGAGGCGTCGATGTTGAGCACACCGGCGAGCATCTGGGGTTGGTTGCCGACGATGCCGACCGCCCGGCCGTCGATGCGGCCGAACCCGCAGACCAGGTTCATGGCCCAGTGGTGGTTGACCTCGAAGAATTCGCC
>CAZULR010000228.1:0-4701 GCA_964621235.1 uncultured Acidimicrobiaceae bacterium | reverse complement strand
CCTGGATGCCGTAGCCCAGGCACTGGTTGTCGTGGACCAGGTCGAACTCGTCGCGGCGCGCCGCCAGCATGCGGCGGGCCCGGATGGAGAACGTCCACGGCTCGGGGAAGCCCGCCGTGCACATCACCCCGAACTCCAGGGCGGCGACCGACGTGGGGTAGGAGTTGGCGAACTCGGCCAGGTGCGGCACCCGGAACGGGTCGGGGTCGCGGTAGAGGTCGAGGCTCGGCACCGGCGTGAAGCCGACACCGTCGTCGACCTCGGGCCAGGGCTGGCCGGCGAAGACCTCGACGGAGTGGCCGAGGGCCACCAGCTCACGCGTGAGGTGGCGCGTGTAGACACCCTGGCCGCCGCAGCGGGGGTTCCCCCGGTAGACGAGGAAGGCGATCCGGAGCCCCCCGGGAGCTGCCGGGCGCGGCGGGATGCGCTCGGGGACGGGCGGTGGCTTCTTCGGACCCTTGACCTTGTTGCGACCGAACCAGAGGCTAGGCATGAAGTTCCGGCGCGAAGGTGGTCATAAGCCACAGATACTCTCGCGAGCAGGGCGAATGCGCAAACTCCCCACCTGCCGCACCCGGCTCAGACGTTCAGGCCGAACCAGCCGCCGAAGGTCAGCAGGACCAGGAAGCTGGCGAACCCGCCGACCACGACCACCGTGACCAGACCGACCGTCCGGGCCAGCAGGCCGTTGGCCGCCGCGCCGAGCAGCGTGCGGCGGTTGGCCAGGATCAGCACGAACACCAGGGTGATCGGGGTGACGACTCCTTCGAGGACCTGGGTGTTGATGATCAGCTGGAAGAGGTTGCCCGGGATGAGCACCACCGACGCACCGATCAGGATCTGGGCCGTGAAGAGTCCCAGGAAGAGCGGGGCCTCGCGGAAGCTCTTCGACACGGAGCGCTCGACGCCCACCGCCTCGGCCACCGCGTAGGAGGTCGACAGCGGGACCACGGCGGCGGCCAGCGCCGAGGCCCCGAGGAGCCCGATGCCGAAGAGGACCGAGGAGAACTGTCCGGCCAGCGGCTTGAGGGCCCGGGCCGCCTCGGCCGCGGTGCTGAGGACCTGCGGATTGCCCACGAATGCCGTGGCGGTGGCGATGATGATGCACATCGACACCAGGTCCGACACGATCGCCCCCGACACGGCGTCGACGCGCTCGTACTTGTACTCCTCGGGGCCGATGCCCCGGTCGACCACGGCGCCCGCCGTGTACAGCTGGATGTAGGGCGTGATCGTGGTGCCGATCAGCGCCACCGCCACCAGCAGGTACGCCTTCGACCAGATGACGTGGGGCAGGACGGTGTGGAGCGCCACCTGCTTCCAGTCCGGATGGCCCAGCAGCATGGCGATCGGGTACGTGATGAAGGCCAGGGTCAACAGCAGGAACACCCGCTCGGCGTAGCGGTAGGACCCGACGATGACCAGCAGCCAGATCGCCACCGCGGCGATGGGCACGCAGATGTAGCGGGAGACGCCCCACAGCTCGAACGCACTGGCGATCCCGGCGAACTCGGTCACCACCAGGCCGAGGTTGGCGATGGCGAAGGCGAACACGGCGAAGGCGGACAGGCGCAGCGAGAACTGCTCGCGGATGAGGGCGGCCAGGCCCTTGCCGGTGTGCGCCGCCAGCCGGGCCGTCATCTCCTGGACGCAGACGTAGCCGATGGTGACGATCACCATGAAGAACAGCATCGAGTACCCGAACTGGGCGCCGGCCGAGGCGTAGGTGGCCACACCACCGGCGTCGTTGCCGGCGTTGGCCGCGATGAGGCCCGGCCCGGCTGCGGCCAGGTAGACGAAGAACCTCCGCCACCGCCGCCGGGTCGCGCTCGTCGCCGTGGGCGCGGCGACGGTCATCCGCCGCGCCCCGTCACTGGAGCAGCCTCGGGAAGTGGATGCGACCGCGCTCGGGCATCAGGGCGTCGATGACATCGTCGGCGAGGATCCGGCCCACGGGCAGGTCCTCGTCGTCGACGACGACGACCGACATCCGGCGGGCCTCGATCAGCCGCTCGGCGACCTCGTCGACCGCGGCGTGGATCCCGACGGTCACCGGCTCAGCCTCTCCGACAAGGTCGGCGAGCACCGTCTCGCCCGGGTTGATCAGCAGCTGCAGCAGGGGAAGGTCCCAGACCATCCGGCCGTCCGCGTCCACCAGCGCCACGGCGTCGAGCTCGTCGGGGCAGTCGTCGTGGTGGGCCAGCCGGGTGGCGAGTCCGCCGACAGTCTCCTCGGTGTGCGCCACGAGGAACGCGGTGGTCATGAAGCCACCCGCCTCGTGCTCGGAGTAGCCGAGCAGGCGGAGCAGGTCGGTCGCCTTGACCGGGTTCATGGCCGACAGGATCTCCTCGCGCTCGTCGCTGCTCAGGTCGCGCAGGGCATCGACGGCCTCGTCGGGCTCCATGTCGCCGAGCAGCTCGGCCGCACGGGCCGGCTCGGCCTCGCGCAGCAGGGACGCCAGCTCCTCGGGGTCCATCTCCTCCAGGGCGTCGGCGGCCTCCTCGGGGGTCAGCGAGTCGAGCAGCTTCTGGCGCTCGGGCCGCATCAGGTCCTCGAGGAGGTCGGCGAGCTCGCCCGGGCGCAGGCGCTCGAGTCCCTCGTTGGTGGTCCGCAGGCGCACCTCCGGGGCGGCCCCCTGGGCGGTGTCGCCGAAGGGCTGGATGGCGCCCCAGTCGATGACGCGCTCGGGCGTCGGGTGGTGGCGCCAGCGGGCCGGGCCGAGCCGGCGCAGCAGGGTCGCGGTGGAGATGTCGACGCCCACCAGGCTGTAGCGGCCGTAGACCGGAGCCAGGTAGAGGTCGGCGGCGCGGATGACCTGGACGCCGTCCACATCAACGAGCTGGTGGTCCAGCACCTGGTCGAAGAGGGTGACTTCGCCCGGCCGGGGGGCGAAGTCCACCAGGTCGAGCCGGGCGGAGCTCAGGACGATGCCGTTGTGCTGGATGGTGTCGATGGCGGCCGAGCCCACGAAGGCCAGTCGGCGGCCGACCTTGACGACGAGGCCGGTGACGGGCGGGTACGTCTCGTCGCCGGTCCAGCGGCAGACGACGTCACCCAGTCGGCCGATCTCGGCTCCGGCCTGGTTCCGAACGGGGCTGCCGATGATGCCGGCCAACGAGACGATGGCATCGCGGACGGCGCGGTTGGCCAGCAGCCGCTGGCTGCGCTGGCGCCGACGGGTGCCGCCGAGCGGGGTGTGGCGCGTCCCCGATCGGGTCGTGGTGGTCGGGGACGCTCCCGAGCCGCCCGCCTCGGGGGGCTCGGGAGCGTGGCGGGTGGGGAGCAGCGGAAGGCGTGCGAGTCGTCGGGCCATGGGGCACCTCGGTCATGGTGGCGCTCCACCGCGACCGACCGGCACGGGCCACGTCGACAACGGGCCGGTCGGGGTGCGGTGGGACATCGGACGGATCTGACGGTCGGAGATCGACCTCCCGTCGGTGCTCACGCCCTGAGGCCGCCGGCCGGAGGCCGGACAGCGGATCAGCGAGCGCAGAGGGGAGGGTGTGCTGACGATCCCGCTCTACTGGGGGGTTCTCCCCGTTTCATCGGCCACACCTCCTCGATGCTCCTGGTCGGCTCCCATGGGGCCGGCTGCGCCGCCGACAGTCCCGGCCCGTCTCGGACACGACCATTCTACCCGGCCCCGCCCGTCTACGGCCTGAGGGCAGCAACGGACACTTCCACCGCCTCCCATCAGGGATTTCGTCGCCGGGAACGGACCGGTGGGGGCGTCGTCCCGCCTTGGCCCGCCAGCGGGCGCCAGGGGTAGTCTCGCCCCCATGGACCTGAACTACCCCGCCGAGACCGAGCCCTTCCGCGCCGAGATCCGCCAGTGGCTGACGGACAACCTGCCCGAGGGCTGGGGCACCCCCGGGTTCTCGATGGCCAAGGAGGCGCGCAAGGCGTTCCTGGCCGACTGGACGGCCAAGCTGTTCGAGGGCGGATGGATCTGCGCCTCATGGCCCAAGGAGTACGGCGGCAAGGGGCTGAGCCTCATGGAGTCGGTGGTGCTGAACGAGGAGTTCGCCCGGGCCGAGGCACCGTTGCGGGCCGACTTCTTCGGCGACACCCTGGTCGGTCCGACCATCCTGCAGTGGGCCTCCGAGGAGCAGAAGCAGCAGTTCATCCCCGGCATCCTGAAGGGCACCATCGCCTGGTGCCAGGGCTTCAGCGAGCCCGACGCCGGGTCCGACCTCGCCGGCCTCAAGACCCGTGCCGAGCTCGACGGCGACGAGTGGGTCATCAACGGCCAGAAGGTGTGGACGACCCAGGCCCAGTTCGCCGACTACATCTTCCTGTTGGCCCGGACCGACCCCGACGCGCCGAAGCACGCCGGCATCTCGTACCTGCTGGTGCCCATGGACCAGCCCGGCATCGAGGTCCGGCCGATCGCCCAGGTCGACGGCAGCGCCGACTTCAACGAGATCTTCTTCACCAACGCCCGCTGTCCCGTGGAGAACGTCGTCGGTGGCGTCAACAACGGCTGGAAGGTGGCCATGACCACCCTGGGCTTCGAGCGCGGCTCGTCGGCCACGACGGGCCACCGCCGGTTCCTGCGCGAGCTCGACACCATCATCGCCACCGCCAAGGAGAACGGCCGCAGCGACGACCCGCTCATCCGCCAGCGGCTGGCCACCGCGTGGTCCAAGGTCAAGATCATGGAGATCAACGGCTACCGGTCGCTCACCGATGCGCTCAACG
>CAZULR010000227.1:0-4710 GCA_964621235.1 uncultured Acidimicrobiaceae bacterium | reverse complement strand
TCGGGGCCGCACTGCTCCTCGGTGCGGCCGCCATGGTGCTGCGGGCCTTCCTCGACCGCCGCTCGGGCAACCGCCGCACGGGAGTCGTCCATCAGCTCGAGATCCGGCCCGTCCCGACGATCATCATCGGAATGGTCGGTGGCGTCATCGTCGGGTTGACTTCGGTCGGATCCGGCTCCCTGATGATCGTGTTCCTGCTCTTCCTGTACCCCATGCTCGGGGCCAACCAGTTGGTCGGGACCGATCTCACCCAGGCGGTTCCCCTGACCATGGCCGCCGCACTCGGTGCCCTGATCTTCGGCCACGTCGAGTTTTCGGTCACGACGTCGATCATCATCGGCAGCGTCCCGGCGGTCCTCGTCGGTGCCTTCCTGTCGTCCCGGGCCCCGGACAAGTACATCCGTCCGGCCATCACCTTCGTGATCTTCGCCTCCGGCCTCAAGTACGCGGGCGTGGGCACCACCGCTCTGGGCTGGATCCTCTGCGTCACGCTCCTCGGGACCGCCGTCTTCTATCTCGCCTATGTGAGGCCGTGGAAGGCGGGGGTCGACACCCTGCCGAACGACGTGGCGGGGGAGCCCGTGGCGTCGGACACGTCTCCACCAGTCATCGGCGCCCGGGCGGGCTCCTCCGACCTCGAATGACGGTGCGGGTCCGGAAGGGACCTTCGTCGTCAGGTCGTCGGCAGCTGCGGCCGGACCTGCGGTTGCTCGCGGGCCCTGCAGTCCTTCACGAACCGGTTGGCCAGCTGCCGCGAGACACCGAAGATCTCACTGATCTGGGCGACCGAGGCCCCCTCGGCGAGGGCGGCGGCGACCACCGAGGACCGGATGGCCCGACGGCTCTCCTCGAACTCCGCCATGATCCTCGTGAGGTCCCGGCTCCGTGCTGCGGAGTCGGTTGCCTCGATCGCGGCCAGGAGCGTGGTGCCGCCGCGGAGCCGCTCGGTGTCCTCGAGATTCCACCGGTTCTGGAGCTGCAGCCGTTCGATGAGGCGCTCCCCGGCCTCGGTGTAGAGGTACACATCCTCGATCACCCGTTCGATGGCCTCGTCCATGCGGCACATGGTAGGTGGGATCGGGACATCAATCTTTCACGGCGTCCAAGAAGTCGCACCAGGTGTTGACATGGAGCGATCGGCCGCCCGGAACTGCGGCTGGCGACAGGCATCCACCTCCAACAATGCCCATGGCGAACGTTGTGCAGTGTTGAGCGCCGCGCGAAGCGAACCCGCGTCGGCGACGGGCTCAATGCCCAGGTCAGTGGCTCGATATGCAGGTCTACCGTGGGAGTTGACTGACCGGGCTTTTCCAGCTCGGATATGAGCGGGGTTCGCCAACTCGGGAGTCAGAGTGCCCGCCACCGTAGCGTGCCCCGCAACAACACGAGTGGGGCAACCGACGGCAGGACCCGAGGCTGGTTCCGGGATATCAACCCCACCGCCATCACCTCCTCCCGAGTACGGCGGCTGACCGGCGAACGATCAGGTGACCTCGATCTATGTATTGGTATCGGGGCCCGCTCACCCCACCGAAACGCAGATACCGGACGCGGACGACACACGGTTCAGTGAGCGGGCCCGCGTTCTGCCGGGGGATGGCAATCTGTCAGGAATAGCCTTCTTGCCTCGGGCGCAACGGGTTCAGTTGACAGACGAAGGGCCACTGGCGAAACTCGCTCTGCGGAGCGGGGGACGGTCCCTCGGCGGAAAGGGGCAGGGCCCATGCGGATGCCGCGTGTGATCATGCTTGGCGGTGTGTTGGTTGGATCAATTATGGCTGCAGCGCTACCAGGCCAGCCGGCTGGGGCCACTTCGACAGGTTACGCCTACGTGACCAACTACGGCTCCGGCAGCGTGAGTGTCATCAACCTCTCCACCAAGGCGGTCACGGCGACGGTAGCGGTAAGCGGGTCACCGATGGCGATTGCCACCACTCCAGACGGAGACTACGCATATGTAGCCGATGACAATGACCCGGGAACTGTGAGTGTCATCAATACGGCCACCGATACGGTAGTCACAACGATCACGGTCGGACTGTATCCAGATGGCGTAGCGGTCACTCCTAATGGAAAGTTCGCCTACGTCACCAACTTCAGTTCCAACACCGTAAGCATCATCAAGACCTCGAGCAATACGGTGGTTAAGACCATGGATGTGGGTCAGGGTCCGGTAGGTATCGCGTTCACGCCCAATGGGAGCTACGCCTACACAGCGAACTTCTCCGGATCTGGAAATGTAAGCGTCATCAATACGTCCACGAAGACTGTGATCAAGACGATACCGACGAGTGAGAACGCATATGCCGTCGCCGTCACGCCCAATGGAAGTTATGCCTACACCGTAGGTAACAGTGTGAGCGTCATCAAGACTTCGACCAATACAGTGATCAAGAGCGTGGCAGCTAGCGGTCCGGACGGAGTTGCAGTCATGCCCAGCGGGGACTTCGCCTACGTCACCGACGCTGGCAATGGCAAGGTGTCCGTCATCAATACGTCCACCAACGCCGTAACGGAGAAGGTATCCGTCGGTGCGGGTCCAGCTGGCATCGCCTTCACGTCAACTGGGAGCGACGCCTATGTGGCCAACTTCGGTTCCGACACGGTCAGTGTCATCAAGTCCTCGACGAACACCGTAGTGACGTCCGTCCCCGTCGGAAGCGAGCCAGCCGGTATCGCGATTTCCTAGATGGCCCGGTGCAGACGTACGGCGTCCACTGGCCAACGACGATGGTCTCGCTGAATGCAACGGTGCCCACCTGCCCCGGAACGCCAATGACGGGTGGGGCACCCCCATCGGGTCACTCAATTCTCTGGTACTCGCGAGAGCATGCGCCGGATCCCGCTCAGATCCGAAGTGCCAGTTACCTCGCCCTGTGGATACATTCTCGTGCACTTCATTTGCGCTCTGGGCCGCCGTGGCCGTCCGCCCTGGCCAAGAAAACGCCCCTGACCTGCGGGAAAACAGGTCAGGGGCATCGTGGAGGTGGCGGGAATCGAACCCGCGTCCTCCGGCTTCTCAATAGGTCTTCTCCGAGCGCAGCCGGCGGTGGATTGTCGGGACCCGTCCCGCTACCGGCGGCAGATCGGGTCCGTAGCCGACTGAAGTGTCCCTGACGGCCAGTCGGCACGGTCGTTCAGGTGAGCCCCACTAGATGGCGCCCTGTTCTGACCCGTGGGGCTTAGACCAGGAGGACGTCGCAGTTTCTAGGCTGCGAGCGCGAGCTGAGGCTCGGCGTTTGTTTTTGGTTCCGGCTCTTTAACGTGGCTCCGGAGACCACGGCTCGCTTCTCCTACATCGACGACCGGAGTCGAAGCCTGTCACCCCCTCGGGATCCTCCACCGACCACACGACGTGTGTGACCAGGAGTCCATCGTACCGCCTCGTCGGGTCACCCGGTCCCGCAGCCCAAGCCCCGGTCGGTCCTCCAGGTGGGGCTCAGGTGCGCAGTTTGGCCGCCGAGCGGGCCTCGCGGGCGGCGTCGCGCCCGGCGTCCCGTGCGGCGATGGCCTGGCGCTTGTCGTACTGGCGCCGCCCCCGGGCGAGCGCCAGCTCGACCTTGGCCCGGCCGTCCTTGAAGTAGATGGAGAGCGGCACCATGGTCAGCGAGCTCTGCTTGGACTTGCCCATCCACTCGTCGATCTGGCGCCGGTGCACGAGCAGCTTGCGGCGCCGGTCCGGGTCGTGGGCCCCGAAGCCGTTGGCCTGGGCGTACGGGGGGACGTGGACCCCGAAGAGCCACAGCTCGCCGTCGTCGATGCGGGCGTAGGAGTCCTGCAGGGCGATCCGGCCCGCACGCAGCGACTTTACCTCGGACCCCTGGAGCACGATGCCGCACTCCAGGGTGTCCACGATCTCGTAGTCGTGGCGGGCCCTCCGGTTGGAGGCCACGAGGCGGTTCCGCTCCCGGTCCGCGTCCTTCCCGCCCTTGCCACCCAGTGGGGTGGACTGCTTCTTCTTCGCGGCGGCCACGTCCGTCGACGGTAGTCGCCCGGCCGTGGACCGACGTCCTCTAGCCTGAGCGGCGATGCTCACCCTGCCTCGTGCCGTCCACGACCAGATGGTCGCCCACTGCCTCGTCGGGCTGCCTGACGAGGCCTGCGGCCTCCTCGGGGGCGACCTCGACAGCGGTCGGGCCACGACCTGCTACCCGACCCGGAACCTGGCCGCCTCGGCCAAGCTCTACACCGTCGACCCGAAGGAGCACCTGCGGGCCGACCGGGACGCCGAGGCCGCCGGCGGGGCCATCATCGGGGTCTTCCACTCCCACACCCACACCGAGGCCTACCCGTCGCCCACGGACGTCGCCCAGGCTCCCGACCCGGCGTGGCACTACGTCCTCGTCTCGCTGCGCGACTCCGAGCCGGTCGTCCGCAGCTACCGGATCGTGGACAGGGTCATCGAGGAGGAACCGGTCCACCTGCTCGGACGGTAGAATCACCACCTGACAGGTCACGTTTCAACACCCGGACGCAGTGCCCAGGGGGCACGGCCGGGCCACATGCCACCAGCGCCGGTCCCGCTCGGGCCCCGGACCCACGAAGGAGCCCCCGTGCCCGTTCAAGTGAACCTCCCGACCGTGCTCCGGCCCCACGCCGGTGGCGAGCGCACCGTCGCCGTCGAGGGCGGCACCGTGGGCGAGGTCCTCACGGCGTTGGTGGCCGAGTACCCGGGGATGTCCGGACAGGTCATCGACGACGCCGGGTCGC
>CAZULR010000226.1:2318-4760 GCA_964621235.1 uncultured Acidimicrobiaceae bacterium | reverse complement strand
CCATGGCGTCCGGCGTGACGCTCTCCTCGTACAGGTTCGCCTCGCTGTAGTGGTAGCCGAGGTAGCTCTCCGGGGTGGTCTGCAGCTGCGGGGTCCGGTCGGGCACGTCGGTGCGGGGCGGCAGGGTGACGCCCGGGCGTGCGGCACGGAGCAGTTGGCGGATGAAGGTCTCGGTCTGGGCGTACTGACCCTCGCCGAAATCGACGTGACGCACCGTGCCGGTGGCGTCGATGAGGTACTCGGCCGGCCAGTACGAGTTCTGGTAGTTGTTCCAGGTGGCATACGAGTTGTCCACGGCGATCGGGTAGTGCACACCGAGCTGGGCCGCCGCCCGGGTGATGTTGCCGACGTCGTGCTCGAAGGCGAATTCGGGCGTGTGGACCCCGACGACCGTCAGCCCGGCGGCCGCGTAGGCCGCGTTCCAAGCCTCCACATGGGGCAGCGAGCGCTGGCAGTTGATGCACGAGTAGGTCCAGAAATCGACGAGGACCACCCGGCCCCGGAGCCCGGACACGGTCAGCGGGCGGTCGCCGGGGGTCTGCAGCCAGCGGGAGATGCCGGCGAATGCCGGTGCGGCCCCGCAGCGCTGCAGGACCGGACTCGACGGCGAGCAGTCGGAGAGGGCCCCGGAGGTCGCCTCGCCCTGGACCTGGCGGAGGTCGCGACTCACCGACGGGCTCCCCTCGATGCGGTTCTGGAGGGCATTGGTGTAGCCGGGCACGGCGCGCTGCACCCCGTCGGTGAGGCCGAGGGCCAGGACCGCCGCCGTCACGAGGAGGACCGCACCGATGACCCGGCGGGCCGTCGCCGCGTGCGTGCGCACCGAACGCATGCGGGCACCGAGGAACTGTCCGGCGATGGCGAAGGCCAGTAGGGGGATGGCCACACCCACGGCGAAGGCTGCGGTGAGCAGCACCGCCGACCAGCCGACGTGGTGGCTGCCTCCGACGGCGGTGATGGTGGCAAGCACCGGGCCGGCACACGGGACGAACACCAGGCCCAGGCTCACGCCCAGCACGAATCCACCGCCATCCCGCACCTCGTTGCCGGCGGTGAGGCGCGCGAACGGCCGCTCGAGGAGGTCACCCACCTGCGGTACGAGGAGTCCGACGCCGAGCACGGCGACGGCCACGATGCCGATCCACCGCAGCAGTCCATAGGGCAGGCCGAGTGCACCGAGGAGCCAGGTCCCGGCCAGGGTGGCCAGCGAGAAACTCAGGACCAGGCCTCCCACGACGGCGAAGGGGCGACGGCGACGGCGGGCGTCGGCGAGTCGGTCCCGGGCCGCCACGACCGGATCCGGCGTCGCGACTGCGGCCACGGCCGCGCTCCCGCCGGAATCGCCGGCGGGCCGATCCGAGAGGGCGACCCCGCCCTCGCTCACGCCCACACCGACACCCACGCCCACGCCCACGGGCGACCGTTCCGCGGCCGTCGTGGTGCGGGCCGCGACGTCGACGTCTTCGGTGGCGTCATCGAGTCCACTGGCGGCGCCCGAGGCGAAGATCACCGGGAGCACGGGCAGGATGCACGGCGAGATCCCGGTCACCAGGCCGCCCAGGAACCCCACGAGGAGGAGGAGGACGATCACCGTTCCAGCCTCCCACGGGTACCGGGTGCATCACCGCGCGCCCCGGCCCCACCGCGCGCCGGAGCGCCACCGCGCCGTCGCAGTCGCCCGGCCGTCGTCCGACCTTCCGTGTCGCGCACGGGCTGTAGTCCCCGCCGGGCCGCCGGCGTTACACACCGGTGGCCGGGGCCGCGCGGCGGCGCCCGGTCACCCCGTCCCGGTCAGGACAGGCCGGCCACCCGGATCCGGTCGGCGTCGAGCCGGTGGTCGAACCGGTTGATCTGCACGGCCACCGCCGCCGGTCCGGCACTGCCGGGCGTGGTCCGGCGCGTCACGGCGACCCCCGGCTCGAGCAGGGCCACCGCGTCGCTGCCGAGGGCCGGGTGGGCCGCCACCAGCTCGACCAGCGGCACGTGGCGCTCGATCGAGTCGTGCACCAGGCCGCCGACCACGCTGTGGGCCTGCCGGAACGGCATGCCCTGCTGGACGAGCCATTCCGCCAGGTCGACGGCGGCGACCGAGGACCCGTTGGCGGCCTCCTGCATCCGGTCGCCGTCGAAGGTGACGGTCGTGAGCAAGCCGGTGAGCGCGGCCAAGGCGAGCTTGGACTGGTCGATGGAGTCGAACAGGGGCTCCTTGTCCTCCTGCAGGTCCCGGTTGTAGGCGAGCGGCAGGCCCTTCAGGGTCACGAGCAGCCCCGTCAGGTTGCCGATGAGGCGCCCGCTCTTGCCCCGGGCCAGCTCGGCCACGTCAGGGTTCTTCTTCTGGGGCAGCATCGAGCTGCCGGTGGCGAAGGCGTCGTCCAGGATGGCGAAGCCGAACTCCTCAGAGGACCACAGGACCACCTCCTCGCCGATGCGGGAGAGGTGGAC
>CAZULR010000226.1:0-2218 GCA_964621235.1 uncultured Acidimicrobiaceae bacterium | reverse complement strand
CGAACTCCTCAGAGGACCACAGGACCACCTCCTCGCCGATGCGGGAGAGGTGGACTCCGAGCAGGGCCAGGTCGAAAAGGGCCTCGGCGACGAAGTCGCGGTCCGAGACGGCGTCCAGCGAGTTCTCGAATCGGCCGGCGAACCCGAGGTCAGAGGCGGTCCCGTCCGGATCAAGGGGCAGCGACGACCCGGCGAGGGCCCCGGCCCCGAGCGGGGACACGTCGAGGCGGGCGACGGTGGCGAGCAGCCGGTCGACGTCGCGGGCCAGGGCCCAGCCGTGGGCCAGCAGGTGGTGGGCGAGCAGCACGGGCTGGGCCCGTTGCAGGTGGGTGTAGCCCGGCAGATAGGTCTCTCCCGCCTCCTTGGCCCGGGTCGCCAGTACGTCCTGGAGGTCGAGGACCTGACCAGCGAGCACGTTGAGCTCGCGCTTGGCGTAGAGCCGGAGGTCCGTCGCCACCTGGTCGTTGCGGCTCCTCCCGGTGTGGAGCTTCGCCCCGACGTCGCCGGCCAGCTCCGTCACCCGCCGTTCGACGGCGGTGTGGATGTCCTCGTCGTCGGGCGCGAAGGTGAAGCTGCCGGCGTCGAGCTCGGCCTCCACGAGGTCGAGGGTGTCGAGCAGGGTCGTCACCTCCTCCTCGGTCAGGAGTTCACCACGACCGAGGCCGCGCACGTGGGCCCTCGAGCCGGTGATGTCATCGTGGGCCAGGCGGCGGTCGACGTCGAGGCTGACCGAGTAGTCCATCACCACGTCCGCGGTGCCGCCGCTCAGGCGGCCGTGCCAGAGCGTCATCGCCCGGTGCGGTCGCCGCCGCGGCCCTCCTGGACGGCCGACCAGGTGGCCACGCCCAGGCCCCAGAGGCGCACGAAGCCCTCGGCGTCCTGGTGGCGGAAGGTGTCCGAGGCGTCATAGGTGGCGAGCCCGTGGTCGTAGAGGCTGACCGGGCTGCGGCGCCCGACTACCCAACAGCGACCCTGGTCGAGGCGAAGGCGCACCTCACCGGTCACGTGGCGCTGGGACTCGAGGAAGAACGCGTCGAGCGCCTGCTTGAGGGGGCTGAACCAGAGTCCGTCGTAGACGAGCTCCGCCCAGCGGGGCTCGAGGCGGAGCTTCTCGTGGTGCAGATCCCGCTCCAGGGTCAGGTCCTCCAGGTCGGCGTGGGCGAGCAGCAGGGCCAGGGCGCCCGGGCATTCGTACGTCTCCCGGCTCTTGATCCCCACCCGGCGGTTCTCGACCATGTCAAGCCGGCCGTAGCCGTAGGAGCCGACGATCCGGTTGACCTCGGCGATCAGGGGCTCCGGGGACAGCGCCACCCCGTCGAGGGAGACGGGCACCCCGGACTCGAAGCCGAGGACGATCTCGGTCGGCTCGGTGGCCGTGGGGACGGTCATCGTGTACACGTCCTCGGGTGGCCGGTTCCAGGGGTCCTCGATGACGCCACACTCGATCGCCTTGCCCCAGAGATTCTCGTCGATCGAGTACAGCTTCTCCTTCGTGACCGTGAGGGGGATGTCCCACTTCGCGGCGTACTCGATGCAGTCCTCACGGGACAGGCCCCAGACGCGGGCCGGGGCCAGGACGCCGAGGTCGGGCGCCAGCGCGCGGGTGCCGACCTCGAAGCGGACCTGGTCGTTGCCCTTGCCGGTGCAGCCGTGGGCCACCAGCGTGGCGCCGTGCCGACGGGCCTCGGCGACCAGGTGCTTGACGATGACCGGGCGCGACAGCGCCGACACCAGCGGGTACGTGCCCTCGTATTTGGCGTTGGCCAGCAGGGCCGGCACGCAGAAGTCCTCGGCCATCTCGGCCCGGGCGTCGATGACGGTCGCCTCGATGGCCCCCGCGGCCAGGGCGCGGTTGCGCAGGGCCTCCCAGTCCTCGGCCGCGGCGTCGCCCGCCTGGCCGACGTCGACGGCCACGGCGATGACCTCGACCCCGTGGTTCTCCATCAGCCACCGCACGGCCACGGAGGTGTCGAGTCCCCCGCTGTAGGCCAGCACCACACGCTCGGTCATCGCACACCCCTTGTGTCGTCGGTCGTCATCTCGTCGGATCCCCTGTCGGCCGCCCTGTTCGTCGTCCCGGCCGGGCCCTCCAGCCCGGATAGCACCGCCAGGCGGTGGGCCACCGCCGCGCCGCCGGTGGCCTCGGATGCCACCACCAGGACCGTGTCGTCCCCGGCGACCGTGCCGATCACCCCGGCGAACCCGCTCCGGTCGAGCG
>CAZULR010000225.1:0-4767 GCA_964621235.1 uncultured Acidimicrobiaceae bacterium | reverse complement strand
CCCGTGCCGCCCGGGGAACTACCGTAGATTGCAGTTCCACGCGCCTCTAGCTCAATGGCAGAGCAACGGACTCTTAATCCGCAGGTTCTGGGTTCGAATCCCAGGGGGCGCACCGCTCGTCGTCGGATCCGGTCGACGTCGCGTCCGGTTCCGGGACGCGAACTCCCGTGGATCCGCCACGCCAGGCGCTTCCCACCCCTCCGGTGCGCAATCGGACCGAGGCGCGGTTCCGGGGCTCGGGACCGATCCGGCGCGGAATGGGCGGCCGGATCAGCGGGGGGAGACGCCCCACACCCCCGTCCACCGGGCACCGGGTCGCAGCACGGTCACGTCGGTCCCGGTGCGGAACGCGTCCGGTGGGCAGGTCATCGGCTCGACGGCCACCGCGGTCCGCCGGGCGCTCGGCTCCAGCGTGTCGCCGGTGAAGATCATCAGGTAGCCGAACCGTTCGTCCGCCCAGAGCGTGGACCCCGCCGTGCCGTCCGGGTGGTCGATGTCCACCCGGACCCGCCCGTCGGCGTCACGGACGAGGTCGAGGTACGCGGTGTCGAGCCGGGTGACGCCGATCGGACGGCCCTTCTGCAGGTCGAACTCGGTGCCGGCGACCGCCGCCGATCCGGTCGGCAGCCCGCGCTCGTCGGCGAGCAGGCGGCGGCGGGCAGGCACCCGGAGTCGGGCCTGGTCGACCGTGGTCGTTCCGACACCGAGGTACGGGTGGAAGCCGAGCCCGAAGGGTAGGTCGGCCACACCGATGTTCTCGGCGTCCGTCGTAACCGACAGACCCTCGCGACCCAACCGGTACTCGACGTCGATGCGGAGCGCGAACGGGTACGCCGGCGACGGGCGCAGCTCGCAGCGGAGGCCGACCCGGTTCTGCGCCCGACCGGTCATGCGCCACGGCAGCCACCGCACCAGCCCGTGGATGGCGTTGCGGCGCTCGATCTCGTTGAGCGGTGCCTGCACGGACACGTCGCCGAACTCGTAGGCCCCGTCGCCCAGCCGATTCGGCCAAGGGGCCAGAATCTGGCCCCGGCCGCCGTGGCTCCACTCATCGGGGCCGAACCCCTGGATCACGTCCCGGTCCCCGAGGGTGAAGCTGCGCAGCGTGGCGCCGACCTCGGTCACGATCGCCCGCTGGTGGCCGTGGCCGATGACCCACTGGTCGCCGGTGGCGGCCGTGGTCTCGGCGGGGCGCTGATCGGGGGGCGGGAGCGGTGGGTGCATGGGATCCTCGGAGGTCGGCCACGGGTTGTCCGCAACGTGCCCCGGTCGGGGTGCGTGGTGCCGTGGGGAAGTGCCGGCGACCGGCGGGCCGGGGCCGTGGTCGGGGTCCGGCCGCCGACGTCGCCCGGTATGGTAGGCGACGAGGCCGCACCGGCCCGCCGAGCACCCTTCGCGACGGGTTGACGCCGCTGATGGCGGAGATCGCCCGCGCGACATCCGACGAACGGACTGCCCCGCCATGCGCATCCTGATCACCAACGACGACGGTGTGTTCGCACCCGGAATCGCAGCGCTCGCACGAGGACTCCATAGCGCGTTCGGCGACGAGCACGAGCTCGTCGTGGTGGCCCCGCTCACGGACCACAGCGGCGCCGGGGCCGCCGTCGGTCCGGTGTACGAGCGTGAGTCGATCCCCTACGAGCACGTCGACATCCCGGGCCTCGCCGACGTCCCGACCTACGGCATCGACGGGTCGCCGGCCCTCTCGGTCATCCTCGCCTGCATCGAGGGCTTCGGGCCGAAGCCCGACCTCGTCGTCTCGGGCATCAACCATGGCGTCAACGCCGGACGTTCGGCCCTCCACTCCGGCACCGTCGGCGCCACCCTGACCGGCGCCCAGTTCGGAGTCCGCGGGCTGGCGGTCAGCATCGCCTGGGCGACGGAGCCGGAGTTCTGGGAGACCGCCGTGGGCCTGGCGTGCCGGATCGTGCCCACGCTGGCGTCGGCGGAGCCCGCCACCGTCCTCAACCTCAACGTGCCGGCGGTTCCTCCCGCTGCGCTGAAGGGGCTGCGGCACGGCACGCTCGGGCGGGTCGGCCTGATCCGGTCGGTGCGACCCGAGCACACGCCGCTCCCGGTGGACGGCGCGCCCGTCGACCGCACCGGTGGCGCCATCGTGCTGGCCATGCGCGGGGTCGGCGACGATGCCGACCGGATCAAGGAGACGGCCGAGCTCGAGCCCGGCTCGGACGCCGACCTCGTGGAGCACGGATGGGCGTCCGTGACGGCGCTCGTCGGCGTGCGCGAGAACGTCGGCGACGGGGGGACGGCCGCCCTGGCGGCCGCCCTGGCGACCCAACCGGGCTGAGCGCGGATCGCCGACCGCGGGCCTCAGACCGCCGGCGACGCCCCGAGCTCGTCCTCCAGCCAGTCGAAGGTGACCTGGGCCGACAGACGCAGATTGTCCGATTGGCAGTGTGCTGACGCTCCGTCGGCGGGGCGGAAGACCCGTGACGTCACCGGCCCGGTGACGCCGGACACGAGGGCGTCGAACTGGGACCGGGGCTCGTCCCCCTCACGCTCGCCCACCAGGGCCAGCACCGGACAGGAGATGGCGCCGAGCAGGTCACCGAGCCGATAGGCCTCCATGGCGTCCCGCCACGCGTGGAAGGACGGCACGCCGAACCGGGTGCAGATGGCCTCGATCCCCCACTGCATCTGGCGGGGCATCAGGTCCTCGGGGACTCCGGTCACATCCTCGGGGCGGATGTCGCGCGTCATGCGGTACACCTCGGTCCCGACCCAGGCCTCCATGTAACGACCCATGTCGAGCACGGGCGGATTCGCCACCAGCGCGCCGACGCGGAGGTCCGTCGCCGCCGACCGGGCCGCGAAGTACGAGCCGAAGCTCTGCCCGGCCAGCGCCACCCGCTCGGCGTCGACGTCGGCGAGCGCGGTGACGACATCGAGCACTGCGGCGAGCGGCACCTCGTAGTCGGGTCGGAACGTGAGGCCGGGGTTGGTTCGCATGCAGCCGAGCTGGCCGGGTCCGTCGAAGACGAAGACGTTCCACCCGCGCTCGGCGCCGGGCGCACCCAGCTGGAAGTAGAGCTCCTCGGCGCTCGAGTCGAATCCCCCGACACAGACCAGCGTCGGCCGGGGTCCGTCGGCGGCGACCTCGGAGGCCGGTCGGATCAGGTAACCCGGGAGCATGCCCCCGTCGAAGGCCACGTCGAGCCGTTCGACCGGTGGGTCGAGCAACGCCGCCGCCTCGAGGAAGCAGGACTGGCTGCGGGCCCCGGAGTCGACACCACCGGTCCCACCCCCTCCGTAGTACTCGGCCGTTCGGTAGTAGGTCGACGCCCGGAGCAGGTGATCCCGCCCGCTCACACGACGTCCGGCACCCAGGCAGGCGCGGCCCTGGGCCTCCACCCGCTGGGCGAGACGCTCGAACGCCCGGGTCCAGCTCGTCGGGCTGCCGTCGGCGATCTCGGCCACCACGGCGAGACACTCGCCCACCGTCGAGCCGCCGTAGTCGGCCACCCCGAGGGCACGGATCAGCTGGTAGTTGAATTCGTCGTCCCGGAATCCCTCCACCCGGACTGCACTGCGGACGACATCGGAGTCTTCGAAGGACACGGCGCTCTCTTCCTCGGGGCCGGTCCCGGTCGGGCCGGGCCACCGCCGGGGTCATTGTGCCCGATCCGGGCCTACCCTGTGACATGCGCGTCGCCGCCCTCCAGACGACAGCCGGACCCGACCGGGACGCCAATCTGGCCGCGGCCGGCCGCCTGGTCGACGAGGCGGCCGCCGGTGGCGCCACGCTCGTCGTGCTCCCGGAGTACTTCTCGGTCGCCGGAGCGCCCGGAGTGCTGCGGGCGGGCGCCGAGCCCCTCGACGGGCCGACCATGGCCTGGGCGGCATCGACCGCCTCCCGCCTCGGCATCCATCTGGTGTCCGGGAGCTTTCCGGAGCGGACGGGCCGGCCGGACGGCAGATTGGCCAACACCAGCTGCCTGGTGGGACCGGACGGCGCCACGCTCGCTGTGTACCGGAAGATCCATCTGTTCGACGTCGCCCTTGCGGACGTCGAGTTCCGCGAGTCGGACACCATCGCCCCGGGGGACGAGTCCGTGGTGACGGCACTCAAGCAGGGCGAAGGCGTCCCGCCGGTGGTACTCGGACTCTCCCTCTGCTACGACGTCCGCTTCCCCGAGCTCTACCGGTTGCTGACACTGGCGGGGGCCACGGTGGTGACGGTGCCGGCCGCCTTCACGGCGGCCACCGGTCCCGCCCACTGGGAGCTCCTGTTGCGCGCGCGGGCCGTCGAGGACCAGGTCTTCGTGATCGGGGCCGCCCAGGTCGGCAAACTCCCGCCCGGCATGCCCCGTTGCCACGGACACTCGATGGTGGTGGACCCGTGGGGCACCATCCTCGCCGAACGCGCCGATCCGACACCGGGCGTGGTCGCCGCCGACCTGGACCTCGACTACCTCGACGAGGTGCGTTCGCGCCTGCCGGTGCTGGCGAACCGGCGACCTGCGGCCTACGTTGGATCGCATGGGAACGAATGGGGCACCACGAACCACGACCCCCGCCTCGAAGCCGAGCCGGGTCCTTCGCGCGCCGGAGGACCTACCTGACGACAACCCGGGGTCGGTGGCCCCGTACGAGGTCGGCCAGTTCGTCCACGACAACCTCGAGATGTACTACGAGGTCCACGGCTCCGGTCCGCGCGTGCTGGTCTTCCTGCACGGCATCCTGATGGACGCCAACATGAACCGCCGCCTGGCCTCCGACCTGGCGGCGAAGGGCAACCGCGTC
>CAZULR010000224.1:0-4785 GCA_964621235.1 uncultured Acidimicrobiaceae bacterium | reverse complement strand
CGGCCGACTCGGCGGCACTCGTCGAGGTGCGGGTAGCCGGAGAGCACGAAAGCGTTCATTCCCAGGTCGATGTAGCGCTGCAGCTTGGCCGCCACCTGTTCGGGGTCACCGACGATGGCGGCCCCGCATCCCGACCGGGCCCGGCCGATGCCCGTCCACAGGAACGGCTCGACGTAGCCGTCGACGTCGGCCCCGGCGCGCAGGTCGCCCTGCCGGGCGACGCCGGACGACCCCGCATCCAGCGAGCGGCCCCGGATGGCGTCGCCCTCCGTGTCGTCTAGGCCACTCAGCAGGTGCTGAGCGGCGGCACGCGCCTCATCCTCCGTCTGACGCACGACCACGTGGACCCGGTAGCCGAAGCGGAGCGCCCGGCCGTGGGTCGCGGCCCGGGCCCGCATGTCGTCGAGCAGGGCGACCACCCGGTCCTCGGTGTCGGGCCACATCAGGTACACGTCGGCCTCCCGTGCGGCCACGTCGCGGGCCGGCTCGGACAGCCCTCCGAAGTACAGAGGCGGACAGTGCCCGGACACGGTCGCCAGGCGGGGAGGCTCCACCCGCAACCGATAGGCGGGGCCGTCATAGTCGGCCAGGCGCCCCTCCAGCAGGTCGCGCAGGATCTCCATCACCTCGAGAGTCCGGCCGTAGCGCGGCACCGGGTCCAGGGACTCCCCGGGCAGTTCGCTCGAGATGATGTTGACGGTCAGCCGGCCGTCCAGGAGGTGGTCGAGCGTGGCCAGCTGCCGGGCCAGCTGCGGAGGCCAGAGCTCACCGCAGCGGACGGCGACGAGCAGCCGGATCCGCTCGGTGCCCGGGGCGACGGCCGAGGCGAAGGCGACGGGGTCGATCCCCAGCGCGTAGCCAGAGGGCAGCAGGATGTTGTCGAAGCCCCAGCGCTCGGCCTCGTCCACGATCTCCGCGCAGTGCTCAAAGCTGCTGGCCAGTCCCGGGTCGGGTACCCCCAGCACCTCGTAGTCGTCATCACAGAGCGCGGCGAACCACGACATCTCGACCGGGCCGGCGCTCACCGGTGGCCATCACCGAGCGGCACGACTGCCCGGACTCGGGATGACATGTCCGGATCCTACGGCTCCTGGGTTCGGGTCGGGTCGGGAGCCTTCTGACACTCCACCGCTTTCAGCGCCCAGTCGGCCGACGGGTACGTTCCAGAAGTCGCGCCTGCGGACGGATCCGCGATGGAGTCGTCGCACGGAGAATCGGTCATCCCGACTCCCCCCTCCTGTTCCGTTCCGCAGAGCGACCGTCTGGGACGAACTCGGTGCCAGCTTCCCCCCGACCGACGTCACTCCACCCGCCGGCCGTTACGACTCACACCAGCTCCTGGTGCTCTTCGTCCGTCGTCTGGTTGAACATTCTCGGGAGTTCGTAGACGGAACCGGGCCGGCGCCCATGCCGACGGATCCAGTGCCGTGACGCGCCGTGCAGGTGCCGGTGCTCGGACCTGATCATTATGACGATCGGCACGACCGCCACGGATACCGCCAGCACGGCGACGAGGATGGTGATCAGCACAACCTGGCTCATGGGACACCTCCGGGTGCATCGGGTCAATGTTGAGTGTCCCCGATGAGCACGCCGACAAACTCCCGATCACCGGCGTCGGCGCGGATCGGGAGGCCGGCTCGCGCCCCAATGGGCCTGGACGTTCACCCACTCGGCATTCGACTTCCGCTCAGACGACCTGTTCCACCTACGCCCTCAGCGTGTGGGCGGTGGGGTGGTGGTCGCACACCGTCGCCACGTTCCGCGCGCCACCCGTCTCGCCGGGTGGAGGACTCGGGGTTCATTGGCCGACATTCGCCACAAGATCGGGATTGCCGTTTGGCCCCCGCGCCCCGGGGCATTGAGTCGAACGATGCGGAACGCTCTCGTCTGGACAGTTCGCCTGGTGATCTCTGTGGCTGCTGCCTTCGTTTTGCTCGTCCTGTTCCACGGGGTCGCCTCCGCGGGCACGCTCTCACCCACGGCTTCGCCCCTGACATCAGCTACGTCCAACTTGCTGCAGACAGCACAGCCGGTTGTGGGCGCGGTGGCCGCGGGTGCCGTCACCGGATCCGCCCCACCCCTCGCCGGCCCGGTGGCGTCACCGGCCGGGAATCCCGTGTCCTCGGGGGCGACGGCCGTTGCGACACCGGTGACCCGGGCCGCGCAGCCTGTTGTCGGCACCGTCTCCAGCGCCGCCGGTCCGGTGGTGCAGACGATCGCTCCGCTGACCAGTTCGATTGCCGCCGTGGCGGCGCCGGCCGTTCCCTTGCTTTCGACGGCGAACTCGGTGGTCACCCCTGTCGGTCCTGTCATCGCACCCGTCGCACCGGTCATCAGCGCCGTGCCCCCTCCGGTGACCACGGTGGTTGAACCGGTCGTCACTTCGGCCACGTCCGCCTCCTTGCTTCGCGCTCCCGTTATCACTGCCACCGGCAGTACCGGGACCGACCCTTTCGACTCCACGGCACCCGTGGCTCCTACTCCGGGTGAGGTGGTTCCCGGCCTTATGGCCGTGCGGCAACCGATGTCATCGGCGTCGACAGCAACGCCCCAGAGTCCCTCGGGGACCGGTGGAGTCGCGGCGTCCGGCACCACCGGCGCCGCGCGGTTGGTCATGGCGTCCTCGCACACCACCGACACCCAACTGCCCTCTGCTCCCCAGTCTCCCGAACCGGTTCCCCCTGTTCCCGGGCCGACGTGCCCAATCCCCATTGGATTCGGCGCCCCGGGTGCACCGGCCCACGATGGCGGTTCGGGAGTCAATCCGGGTGGATTCGCGGCTGACGTGCCGTCCGCAGTGCGTCCGCCGGATATCCTCGGACGGGTCGGTCTGATCGACGAGCCGGTTGTGGCTCTCCCGGTCACCCTCACCGTCCCACCTGGCTGACCGCCCCTCTCCGATACGTCCCGAGTCGCCGCGGCGCCCGCCGCTGGCGGCGATCCGAGCGACCATACGCGGGCTACGTGACGCAGTCACTCCGCTGCCTTCTGGGGCCACGCACCCCGGAAAGCGCCGTGCCCCTGCGCTCGGAATCCATCACCGACTCCGTCCAGATCGGCACGGAGCAACAACATCTCGAAAGGACTCATCCATCATGAACATGCACATCAGAAGGACGCTCCTGGCGTCCATCGCTGCCGGGGGAGCGCTTCTCCTGGCTGCCGGCACCGCCGGAGCGGGAGCTCCGGGCCAGGTCGCCGGAGGTGGATCACGCCCCACCCAGTCGGCCACGTCCGGTAGCGCCCAAGGATCGGCCACCTCCGGCCGGACCGGAAGCCCCTCCGACAACTCGACGGCCAACGCCGCGTCGGGAAACTCCGGGGACAGCTCCTCAACCGGTCAGACGACAGGGGGAACGACGGGTGACACCGGGTCATGGAGCTCGAACTGGACCAAGGCCGGTTCGGGATCTGCGAACTCCGGCAGCACCGGGCCTGCAACCGCCACCGGGTCCGCTCGTTCCGGGAACTCGGGTCGTTCCGGGTCCTCGGGCGACTCGGGAGGAACCCTCATGTTCGTCCCAGGCACCGGCGGCTGGGGCTCTCGCGGCTCCGGCAGCTGGCAGCAGGGTGAGAGCTGGGGTCAGAAGGACCAGTCCCCCTGGGTGAAGGGTTCATCCAGCCTGGACAGCCAGAGGGCGTGGTCAGGAGCCACGGGATCAACGGGGTCGACCCGTACCGGCAGCGCTACCTCCAACCCAGTCGCCGTCTCCGGCGACTCCGGGAACGGTGGTTCGTCGGGCCCGGTGGGGACGATGTCGAACTCCGGTTCGAGTGCCTCGTCCGGCAACGCTGACGCAAATGGCAACACGCAGTCGGGTCCCACCGGATCCACCGGATCGGCCAGCGCAGGCAATACCTCGCTGAACGACTCCGCCGACAGTGGTTCGGCGACGTCGGTCCCTGCCACCGGATCGGCTCCGGCCGGTTCCGGCAATGGATCGGACGATGGGTCCCGTGGCGGCCAGTGGGGTTCCGGGCAGACGCCCGGGTCCTCCTGGTCCGGCGCGGCCAGCGGCAATGCCCGTTCGGGCGACACCGGCAACGCCGACAACGCCTCCACCGCGACAGCGGCGTCGGGCCAGAGCGGCAATTCCACCGCTAACGGCTCGACGACCGGAGGTACGTCGGGGAACGCCAATTCCTCGAGTTCAAACCAGACGTACGCCAGCTCCGGCGACGCCAACTCGGGTAGCACCGGGGCGGCCACCGCCACGGACACGGCACAGTCTGGGAACTCGGGCAACTCCGGCAGCTCCGGCAACTCCGGCCCGGCCGTGGTCGTGGCTCCTTGCGTGACCATCACGGGCAGCTGTGGGAGCCCGTCGGCCACGTCGGGCGCCACCGGTTCGACCGGCTCGACCACTACCGGGAACGCCACCTCGAGCCCGGAGGCCGCCTCTGGAAACTCCGGGAACGGCGGTCAGACCGGTGCGGTGACCACGACGTCGAATTCCGGCTCCAGCGCCAAGTCCGGGAACGCCGGCGCCACGGGCAACGCCCAGTCGGGCCCTACCGGATCTACCGGTGCCATCCAGTCGGGAAACAGCTCGGCCAACGGCTCGGGGAGCAGCGGCTCTGCGGTGGCCGATCCGCGGAGCGGCTCGGTAACGGCTAGCGAGTAGCCCGCCGGATCCGTCGAGTGCGGATGCCGCTGTCAGGACAACCACTGGCAGTGGCATCCGCCTCGTCGGGCACCCTCTTGGATGCTCCGGTTACAAGCGGTGCCGCCGATGTGAGTGGGGCTAACAAGAATCGAACTTGTGACCTCAGCATTATCAG
>CAZULR010000223.1:0-4800 GCA_964621235.1 uncultured Acidimicrobiaceae bacterium | reverse complement strand
CCTCGTGGCTGTGGGACGTCCCCTTCGAGCGGCTGGTCGGCCGGGCCGTCGTGGCAACGGGGGAGCGACGCCTCGACCTCGCCGTGCGGCTCCACTACGCCGGCGTCGAGCACGCCGTGGTCGACGGGCCGGTGTCGGCCATCGACCACGCCGCCGCCCGTTCGCCGGAGGGTGCCCGGGTCGAGTTCCTGGGCAACTACACGGCCTTCGCCGACCTCCGGCGGGCGCTGTGAGCGGCCGCCGCCTCACGGTGGCCGTGGTCTACCCCGACCTGCTCGGCACCTACGGCGATGGTGGCAACGGGGTGATCCTGGCCCGCCGGGCCGCCTGGCGGGGGATCGATGTCGACCTCGTCCAGGCTCCCTCGGACCGCCCGCTGCCCGGTGCCGACCTCTACACCATCGGTGGCGGCGAGGACGGCCCACAGGTGCGGGCGACCACCACGCTCCTGGAGGAGGGGACCCTGGCCGCACGAGTCGCCGAAGGCGCCGTGGTCCTGGCGGTGTGCGCCGGGTTCCAGGTCATCGGCACCACTTTCCCGGACAGTGCGGGCCGGCCCCAGCAGGGCGTGGGGCTGCTCGACCTCACCACGGTGAAGGGCACCGGGTCGCGGGCGGTGGGGGAGCTCGTGGCCACCCCGACGGAGGAGGCGCCGCGCACGGCGGCCGGCGAGCGTCTGCCGCGTCTCACCGGCTTCGAGAACCACGGCGGGATGTCGGTCGTGGGCCCCGACGCGCACGGACTCGCCCGGGTCGAGCACGGCATCGGCAACGGCGGCGGCGACGGCACCGAGGGTGCCTGGTCCGGCCGTGTCCTCGGCACCTACCTGCACGGGCCCGTGCTGGCCCGTAACACAGCGCTGGCCGACCTGCTGCTCGGCTGGGCACTGGCTCCGGCCGACGCGCCGGAGGGCACCGGGGTCGCGCTCGAGCCGCTCGACGACTTCGAGGAGCTGGCCCTGCGCTCCGAGCGGCTCGAGGCGGTCGGCCGTGCCGGCACCGGGTGGCGGGCGCTGGCCCGCCGCGTGACGCTGGCGCGCTGACCGGAGCGGCCCCAGACTGGGGGCATGGACCTGGCGACGAAGCTGCAGCTGCGACTCGGACAGGGGGTGGAGGTCACCGGGATCAATTCGGGGAGCGTGTCGGCCCTGGACGACCTGCCCGCCGCCGACCTGGCGGTGCCCGACGCGCCCGAGGCCGCCCTGGTCGCCTTCGTGACCGACCGGGCGGCCCTCGGAGACCACCTCGCCGATGTGGTCACCGCCGCCTCCGCCGACCGGCTCACGTGGGTGGCCTACCCCAAGTCGGGCCAGCTCGGGACCGACCTCAACCGGGACGTCCTGGCGGCGCTGCTGACCGCACAGGGCGTGCGTCCGGTGCGCCAGGTGTCGATCGACGACGTCTGGTCGGCGCTGCGCTTCCGCCCGGGTTGACCGGCCAGGAAGCGGCGCTCAGTCCTTCGACCGCCGCGGCCAGTCGTTGCCCTCGGCGTCGATGGCCTCGGACCGGTCCGGTGCCGGCTCGAGTGCCCAGGCCCGGCGCCACGGGGCCACGTCGGGGCCCTGGAGGGAAGGCGTCGTGCCGGAGGCCGCCTGCCGGCGAGCCGTCCACCAGTCCGTGGAGGACTCGTTGGCCAGCGTGGCGACGGCGGCCTCGATGCGTTCGGCGAGCCGCCGGGCGTTCTCGCCCTCGGCCGGCCATAGCGGCGTGCCGAACGTCACCGTGATGCGCATCCGCTTCACCCGGCCGCCGCCCTTGGGCAGGATGTGCCGGGTCCCGTCGAGGTGGACGGGGACGACCGGTCGGCCGGTGCGCGTCGAGAGGTAGGCGGCGCCGCCCGTGAACTCCTGGGCCCAACCATCGGGTGAGCGCCCACCCTCGGGGAAGATGACGAGATTCCAGTCGTCGGCCAGCAATTCGGCGGCCAGGTCGGCGGAGCGCCGGTTGACCTTGTTCCGCTCGATCGGTATGGCCCCGAGCAGGAACGAGAAGGTGTCGGCCTTCCACCGTCGGTCGAAGAAGTAGTCGGCCGCCGCGGCCACCACCGTGCGGTGACGGAAGCGCAGCGGCAGACTGGCCAGGAGCAGGGGCGTGTCGATGTGACTGGCGTGGTTCGCCGCGAAGATCACGGGGGACCCGAGGTCGCGCAGGCCCTCTTCGCCCCGGAGCTGAGGGGAGGCCACCGCCCGGGCCAGGGGGCGCGTGACGTTGTCGAGCACCATGGCCCGGGCGAGGCGCACGGGATAGCGACGCGACCACGCGGTGTCGTAGTGGACGCCGAGCTCGGGTTCGGGTGCCGGCCGCGCCACCGAACCGGGCCATGTCGGCGCGGCCAGGGGGAACCGGGCCCGTCCCGCCCGCGCCACCAGGGCGGACGGACGGAGGTCGGTGGTGCGTGCGCCGTCGGCCGCGGTCGCGCCGAGCGTCGCGTCGGTGCGGACGGCGCGCCGTGAGCGGAGCGAGCGCGAGGTGTCGTGGATCCTGCTCATCGGGGGACGCTCACTGCACGTCGGCCATCATGATCGGCGGGGCGTGCAGGTGGGTGAGGGTGGGGGAGGTGCCGACCACGTCCTGGGCCATCTCGAGCGCATCGGCCAACGTGGACGCGGCGCGGAATCCGAGACGGTGCACGGCCTTCGGGTCGCCGCCCACGATGATGACCGCACCGAGGTGCTGGAGGGCGTGGGCGCACCAGTACCACATGTAGAACGGATGGACGCCGTGGTAGGCGTGGCCGGTCCGGTAGAGGTGGATGTACCAGGGGTCGGTGGCGAACCCCTCCTCGAACCGCTCCGACATCACGTTCGGGTCGGTCGTCTCGCTGAGCACCTGCTCGAAGAAGTCGATGTAGCTCGGGTGGTGTACGGGGTTGAACTCCCACGGGGTGGGGTGGGTCATGATCAGCACGCCGCCCTCGCGGACCAGTGGCTTGCCCCGGTAGAGGTTGAAGAAGTACCCGAGCCCGAGGCAGGCGACCAGGATCGGGTTCAGTATCGAGTTGACGTTGTAGGGGCTGATGTAGGGGAGCCCCATGGTCAGGATGTCGGTCTGGCCCTCGACGACCACGCCCTGCTGCTCCCACACGTTGGCCGTCGTCACGCCATGGACCGCCTCCACCTCACCGGCCTGCACCGACGTCATGCGGTGGGGCGCCTTGACGCCGTGGAAGATCTTCCGGGCGTGCTTGGCCGGGATCCGGTCGAGCGCCGAGGAGGCCGCCACGTAGGCGAGCCGGTCCTTGGCCTTCCACTCCCACTCGCGCTTCTGCAGGAACTGGAACGCCCCCGGGAACGTGTCGTTGTTGAGCGTGGTCTCGATCTGGAACACCTTGACCCCGGCGTCCCGGATGAGGCGTCCCATCCGCCAGTTGGCCGAGTGCAGCTCTGAGCGGTGCTGGTCCATGAAGGACTTGGACCGCCGCATGGTCTCCGGGTTGTGGTGGTGGCGCAGACTCCTGTAGCTGGCGAGCCCCGTGGCGACGCTCTTGTGACCGCCGTCCATGGCCACCAGGTTGATGTTGACGTAGACCAGCAGGTCGGACTCGGCCGCCCGCTTGTTGATCTCCACGTCCTCGCCCTGGTCGGTCTGGCCCAGGTGGAGGAGATTGCTGGGGTCCTCGGCGTCGTGCTGCGTGAGCAGTCCGTTGGGGGCGAAGGCGTCGTAGATCCGGTCACCGAGGGCGTGGCGCAACTCGGGCTCGGTCATCCGGCGGTGGAGGGCGAGGGCCACGATGAGCTCGACGTCGTCGACCCCTGCGTCGGCGGCCATGTCGAGCACCTGCTCGATGACCAGCTGGCGGATGTCGGGGCGCTCCATGGGGGGCAGCGGAAGGGAGATGTCGTCGAACGCGATCGTCAGCCTCATGCCGGACCGCAGGAGCGCCGGCAGCGGCTCCTGGTCGCCCAGGGGGTGGGTGAGGGCGTGACGGATGGCGGCCTGGGGGTCACCCAGCGGGTCGATGGGCTCGGGCGCGTAGATGACCCGGCTCCCCTCGGGCAGCTTCTCCAGGGTGAAGCGCTCGCCCTGCCAGAACAGGGTGGGCGGCGTCGAGCTGTCGACGTCGAGCACGAATCCGGGCCTGGGGCTCATCGTGGGCGTCCTTTCGGGTTGCGGAGGTCGAAGGCCACCTTGACGGCACCCCGGCGGCCGGCGGCCCCGGCATGGGCCAGTGCCTCCTCGTAGCGCTCGAGGGGATAGAGGGCCGACACCAGGCGGCCCAGCTCGGCGGAGCCGACCAGGTCGATGGCCAGTTCGAAGCTGCGGCGCTCCGGCCCGTCGGGGCCGGGTGGCGTCTCGTTGCCGTAGGCGTAGGCGCCGACCAGGGTCAGCTCGCGGTGCCACAGCGGGGCCAGGTCGACCGACACCCGGCCGGGCATGCCCACCAGGACCACCTTGCCCCGGGGTCGGACGAGCGAAAGGGCCTCGGTGAGGGAGGCGGAGCTGCCCACGCAGTCGAAGACCACGTCGGCGCCGTCGGTGAGCCGGCCGGCGAGCACCAGTGACCCGGCCTGGCGGCGCACGGCGCGGGCCAGCTGGTCGGGTGGCACCACGTGGTCGGCGCCCAGCGAGGCGGCGAGCTCGCGCTGGCGGGCGTGCTTCGCGCCCACGACGACGGTGCACGGCACCGACGGGCGGACGAGCGAGTGGAGGGCGGCGACGGTGCCGAGGCCGAGGGTGCCGGCGCCCACCACGGCGACGAGGTCGCCGTCGGCGACCCGGGCGGACAGCGCGGCGTGGACCGCGCACGCGGTCGGCTCGATCATGACGGCGTCCTGGTCCGTCAGCGCCTCGGGCACGGCGT
>CAZULR010000222.1:0-4823 GCA_964621235.1 uncultured Acidimicrobiaceae bacterium | reverse complement strand
ACGGCCCGGATGGCCAGGGCCGAGAAGATGAAGGCGATCGACCCGCCGATCAGGATGCCGATGAAGGTCGTCGGGTGGGAGACGTTGATCGCCGTCGAGGGCAGGTTGAACAGGGCGTTGCCGATCTGCGGCAGCTTCAGCTGCTCACCGATGGTCTCGATGAACGAGGCGAAGAGGGCCACAGAGGCGATGACGGCGGAGCCGATGGCGACACCCTTGGTGACCGCCTTCGTGGTGTTGCCCACCGCGTCGAGGCTGACCATGACGCGCTCGGCCTCTCCCGTGAACTCGCCCGACATCTCCGCGACGCCGGCGGCGTTGTCCGACACCGGTCCGAAGCTGTCCTCGGACACGATCATGCCGGCCGTCGACAGCAGGCCGATGCCGGTCAGGGCCACCAGGTAGAGGGTGAGTTCGATGTTGCCTCCGCCCAGGCCGATGCTGACGGCGATGGCCAGGACGATGGCGATGATGGCCCACACCGACGACTCCAGACCGAGGGCGAGGCCGGAGAGGGTGAGCGTGGCCGGACCGGTGCGGGCCGTCTCGGCGACTTCCTTGACCGGACCGCGCTCGGTCGAGGTGAAGTGCTCGGTGATCTGGCTGGCCACCAGCATGAGGATCACGCCGGTGAGCACGGCGTAGAACGCTTTCCAGTAGTGGAGGTAGGCACCGGCCACGACCGCCGTCCCGGCGATGGTCAGGATCGCGGCCGTCCACACCCCCCGGTTGATCGGGGCCATGGCGTTCCTGTCGTTCTTGCCGGCACGGACCACGAAGACGCCCACGATGGTGGAGAGGATCCCGATGGCCGGGATGGCGATCGGGAAGATGACCGACTTCCCGGCCAGCACGGCGTTCGGATGCAGCGGATGGGCCGAGATCGACGAGAAGGCCGTCACGCCCAGGATCACCGCGGCGATGATGGTGATGACGTAGGACTCGAAGAGGTCGGCGGCCATTCCGGCGCAGTCACCGACGTTGTCGCCGACGTTGTCGGCGATGGTGGCGGCGTTGCGGGGGTCGTCCTCGGGGATGCCCGCTTCGACCTTGCCCACCAGGTCGGCGCCGACGTCAGCGGCCTTGGTGAAGATGCCGCCGCCGACCCGCATGAAGAGGGCGAGGAGCGAGGCGCCGAAGGCGAACCCGATGAGGACGGCGGTGGCCGTGTTCTGGAAGATGAGCACGATCACCGTGGCGCCGAGGAGGCCGAGGCCCACGCACAGCAGGCCGGTGATGGCGCCGGTGCGGTAGGCCACCTTGAGGGCGGGAGCCATCTTCCCCTCACGGGCGGCCGCCGCGGTGCGCACGTTGCCCCGGACCGCCAGGCTCATGCCGATGAACCCGGTGAGGCCCGAGCAGACCGCGCCGGCCAGGAAGCAGATGACCCGGTAGATGCCGGCCTGGACGAAGGTCAGGTCGACCACCGTGTGCCGCAGGATGACGACGCTGCCGCCCACGATGGCGATGTGGGTGACCGTGTGGGTCACCTTCGTTGCCGTGAAGAAGATCAGCACGGCCAGCGGGATGACGATGATGCCGATCGTCTTGAACTGCCGGGCCAGGAACGCCTCGGCGCCCTCCTGGATCGCCTTGGCGATGTCCTGCATCTTGGCGGTGCCCTGATCGGCGGCGATGACGCCTCGGACCAGGAAGAGCGCGACCACGATGGCGGCGACGGCACAGACGATGGCGAAGTACAGCCAGAGCTTGGTGCTGCTGGTCAGCAAGAAGCTCTGGTAACCCCCTTCAGCCAGGAGGTGGGTCATCGTGGGGCTCCCTTCGGTGTACTGCACGGTTATGGTCGATCGCTACACGGCCGGACGGCGCGTCACGTCGCGGACGATGAGGGAACGGGTTCCCCCCCGTGCGACGTCACGGCCGGTTGGCCGAGTGCCGGGGCCCGCCTCGGGCGCGCCGAGTTCCGGCAATCGGGGAGAACATAGTGACAACGGGGTCCAGGGGCAAGACTCGTTCCCCTGCCGGTCCGTCAGACGGGCTCCTGAGCCGCCTCGGGCCCGGCGATGAGCTCGTAGTCCGGGTTCAGGATGGCCTGCCGCCTGGCCCAGTCGCCGACCATGCCCTCCACCACGAGCCGGGCGCCGGGCTGGATGCCCGGGATCCGGCGTCGGCCCTGGAACACCAGCAGGAGCATGCCGCTGTCGTCGACCAGCAGGCACTCGAGGTTCGAGGTGCCCGCCCGGGGCTGCACCCGGACCGAGCGGACCCGGCCGGCCACGCGCACGCGTTGGCGCCACTGGGCGTCGCCGATGGGGATGGTGCCCCGGGCGCGCTCGCCGAAGGCCTGCCGGTGCGAGAGCGCCCGTGCCGCGCGGTCGCGGTCGGCGGCCTTGTCGGCCGCCCGCTGGCCGTGGGCCGTGGGCGTGGCCTCCTCCGCCTTGCGCCGCCATTCGCGCCGGTTGGACCACCACCCGCCCGCCAGCTGGTACGGCACGACCGTGGCGTTGACGTGCTCCACGTGCCCGACGGCGGTGGCGATGGTCTCGGCGGTGTTGTCGTGGAGCACCCGCTGCCACCCCGAGGAGAAGATGCGCCGGGGCAGGAGGATCGTGAGCTCGGTCTTGCCGTCCGCCACCGTCTCGGCGGCCAGCTCGAGGGCGGCCCGGGTCAGCCGACGGTCCTCGCACTCCTGGATGTCGAGCGGGAAGTCCGAGAGGCCGAGCCGACGCCACTCCTCCTCCAACTGCTCGGAGGCCAGCGGGTCGAGGGCGAAGTGGATGGCCCGGAGCACGTCGGGGTGCAGCGTGCGGGCGTACTGGAGCGCCCGGGCCGTGGCCATGTCGAGGCGGTCGACGAGGACGACGACCTCGTGCCGGCTCAGCACGGGCGCCTCGGCCGCCTCGCTGGCGCCCTCCTCGAGCTGTTCGTCCTCCACCACGTACTGCCGGTGGAGCCGGATGAGCCCGAAGTACATGATCGGCCCGACGATCACGACCACCCAGGCGCCCTCGTTGAACTTCACGGTGGCGAAGATGAGGACGATCAGGGCCGTCAGGAAGGCCGAGATGGCGTTGACCACCACGCCGCGGCGCCACTTCGGGCCCCGGGCCACCAGGTGGTGCTTGATCATCCCCGAGCCGGCCATGGCAAATCCGGTGAAGACGCCGATGGCGTACAGCGCCACCAGGGCCGAGAGCTGGGCGCCCGTGGCGATGATGAGGGCGAGCGCCACGATGGTGAGCACGATGATCCCGTTGGAGAACGCCAGGCGGTGGCCGCGCCGGGTGAGCTGCTTGGGGAGGTACGAGTCCTCGGCCACGAAATTGGCCAGGAACGGGAAGCCGTTGAAGCTGGTGTTCCCTCCCGTGTAGAGGATCAGCATCGTGGCGAGCTGCACCACGTAGAAGAGGAACTTGCCGGCCGGCCCGGTGCCCAGGACGTACTTGACCTCCTGGGAGACCACGGTCGGCGAGCCCGAGACGTAGGGCACGGCGTGGGTCCAGTGGGCGATGAGGGTGACCCCGAGCACCAGGAAGCCGAGGACGCTCGACATGATGACCAGGGTCTGACGGGCGTTGCGGCTCGTGGGCTCGCGGAAGGCGCCCACCCCGTTCGAGATGGCCTCGAGGCCGGTGAGCGACGACCCGCCGTTGGCGAACGACTTGAGGAGGATGATGAACGCGGCGCCGTAGAGGAGCCCGGAGCCGTGGGAGCCCACGGCCACCGTCGGGTTGGCGGCATCGTGGGGGATGGCGTGCACCGCCAGGTTCCCCATGACCTTCTGGATGTAGCCGGCCACGACGACGATGCCGAGGCTGCCGATGAAGAAATAGGTCGGGAAGGCGAAGAACTTCCCGGCCTCCTTGATCCCCCGCAGGTTGCCGTACAGGAGGAGCAGGATCACGCCGATGGTGATGGGGACCGTGAGGGGGCGGAGGGACGGCGCGGCACTGGTCAGCGCCGCGGTGCCGGCCGCCGTCTGGACGGCGACGGTCACCGTGTAGTCGATCAGCAGGGCCACCGCCGCGATCTGGGCGATCTTCGGGCCGAAGTTCTCACGGGCCACCACGTAGGCGCCCCCGGCCTTCGTGTAGAAGGCGATGACGTCGAGGTACGAGAGGGTGACGAAGAAGAGGACGCCGAGGATGGCCATGGTGATGGGGACCACCAGGACGAAGCCGGCGAGCCCGAAGAACGGGATCAGCACGGTCAGCATCTCCTCGGTGCCGTAGGCCGAGGAGGAGATGCAGTCGGGGGCGAGGACACCGAGGGCCGAGGGGCGGCCCAGGCGCTCGTCGCCCAGCTTCTCGTTGACGAGGGGCGGCCCGAGCAGGGCGTTCTTCATCCGGTACCGGAGGGTCTCGGGCAGGTCCACCTTGACCACGGTGGACGCCGTCGGGCGGGGCGGCGGCGCCGTCGAACGTCGGGGTGCCTCGGGAGGTGCGATGCCGGATCCGTGCTCCACGGCCGCGCTGGAGTCGCCGCCGGAGCTGACGTCGGGATCCATCCCCTCATTAGAGCATGCCGCGCCCCACCCCCCTCGCCCTGCGGCCCCGGCCGGCCGTGCCCCGGCTCAATGAGTTGTGCCGACGTGTCGATGCGTGTTGCATGGTGCCCGTGCACATCGTCATCGTCGGTTGCGGCCGGGTCGGTTCCGGCCTCGGTGCGGACCTCGTCGCCCAGGGCCACTCGGTGGCCATCATCGACCGCAATCCCAAGGCCTTCCGCAGGCTCCCGGCCGACTGGTCGGGGATGACCGTGATCGGGTCCGGCTTCGACCGCGACGACCTCGACGAGGCGAAGGCGTCCGAGGCGTCCGCCCTCGCCGCGGTCACCAGCGGGGACAACTCCAACATCCTCAC
>CAZULR010000221.1:0-4844 GCA_964621235.1 uncultured Acidimicrobiaceae bacterium | reverse complement strand
GTCAGCTGAGGAGCTTGGCCTTCTGCGCCTCGAACTCGGCGTCGGTGATGGCGCCGCTCTGCTTCAGGTCGGCGAGCTTGGCCAGCTGGTCGACGCTGCTGGTCGCACCGGCCGTCTGCTTGACGTAGCTGTCGAACGCCTGCTGCTGCTGCTGGGCGGCCTGCTCGGCGCGCTCGTGCATCTTGCCGCCGCGGGCGATGAGGTACACGAGGATGCCGAGGAACGGCAGGATGATGACGAAGATGACCCACAGGGCCTTCGCTCCGCCGCCCATGTCACGGCTCCGGAAGATGTCACCGAAGATGATGACGAGCAGCCAGAACCAGATGAGGAAGACGAAGATGCCGAGCATCGTGCCGAACAGGTCGGCCAGCGGATAGGTGTACGCAAGCATGAGAGGTTCTCCTTCGAGGTCGTGTAGCTCGTGACAACGTAACGCAGCCCGGCACCGACCACCGGCGTTTCGTGCCGGACCCGCGCACCGGGTGTTGTCAGCTCACGGTCGCGGGGGCAGGGTCCAGTCCACCTTGATGGGCCGGTTGGTGACCAGGCGCGGTCGGCCGACGACGGCCGGTCGGTCGGTGGTCCACGGTGCGGGCGTCGCCATGGTGAGGCCCGCCAGTCCGCGCAGGGCCTGGTCGTAGGAGGAGCGTGCCCAGGCGAACCGGCGCCAGGCCGCGTCCCGGTCGGCAGCGGCGGACGGGATGGCCTCGGCCAACCGGTCCACGGCCGAATCGAACTCGGCACGGGTCACCGAGATGGGAGGCGGTGGCTGCGACGTCTCGGGCAGGAGTTGGGCCAGTCGGACCGGTGGGGGAATGGGGAGGCCCGAGGCCAGGCCGATCTCCGAGACGGTGGGGATGCCGTGGGCCAGCATGAGCAGCGGCCCCTGGAGCCCGGCGCCGGAGTCCCCGCTCAGCGTGGCGGCCCCGCCGCAGAGCAGGAGCGACCCGGCATCGAGGAGCGCGCCCACCGAGGCCACCCACGACTGCTCGCTGTTGGTCTCGGGGAAGTAGCAGAGCGCCGGGAACGAGCAGTGGGTCTGGTCCAGCTCGAGGAGCCACTGCATCGCCGACCGCCACAGATCGGGGTTGTCGAGCGCGTCGAAGGTATGGAGGGCGAAGAGCATGTCGACACCGGACGCGGGGGTCCCGGTGAACGGGCGGAGCGTGCTGATGCCCTTCTCCCGGTCATGGTGGGCCGCGTAGATGGTGGGGAGATAGCTGATGAGCAGCGCCACCAGGCCCAGCCCGATGATGGCCTCGATGAAGGACGTCCAGCTCTGGACCCCGCCCGACGGTGCGGCAAACCCCAGCGTCGTCACCGACGAGCCGCTGATCTCGAAGGAGCGCTCGAGTGTGTCGGCGTCCATCCCCCAGAACAGCAGGGAGAAGCCGATGATCACCGTCAGCATCCACACCAGGGGCAGGCTGATCAGTGCCACCGGGCCGTAGAGGCTGCGCAGGTTGTCGGCCCAGGGCTGGCTGCGCCACCGGTGGACCATCAGGCGGTCGGTGACGGCGAAGGTGGCGCGCGTCATCCGGGTGAAGCTGTTGCGGGGGAGGACCACGGTCTCGAGGGCCGACACCAGCACGGCTCCGGCGATGGCCAGTCCGATGACGATGGCCACGACTCTCAGCCACGTCGGGGTGGACGCCGAGGCGGCGAAGAGGGTCGGGACCACCACGGTCAGGCCGCCGGAGCCACGGCCCCGGGTGCCGTGCGCGTCCGGAGGTCGGCGGGCTTCTGGGGCATCCGGGCGCTGAGCACGTAGGCCACCACCACGGCGACGATGACCAACGGGGTGACGCTGAGGCCGTCGCTGGCGAACAGGAGGATGGCCAGCAGCGTCGAGGTCAGGGGCAGCTTCAGCATCACGGTCGCCATGGCCCCGATCCCCATCGCCACCGCCGGTACCAGGACGAGGCCGGGCAGGTGGGACCCGGCGACACCGATGGCGGCGCCGATGAACATGGCCGGGAAGATGGGACCACCGCGGAAGGCGGACAACGAGAACGCGTAGGCGACCGACTTGGCGATGACCAGGAGCACCAGTGCACCGACCGTCCAGGTCGAGGCCTTCAGGACCAGTCCGGGCAGTGCACTCTGCCCGGAGAACAGCACCGTCTGGGCGCTGCGGTGGGTGATCTCGGCGAAGCCGATCGCCACTCCGGCCACGATGAGGCCGATCACCGGGGTCACCGTCATGCGGTGCTTCACCACGACGGCCTGCAGGGCCAGGGCCGACAGACGGATGGTGGTGCCGACCAGGACGGCGACGATGCCGATGGCGAGCGCCCACAGGAAGAGCACGCCCGTCGGATGGCTGAAGGTCGGCAGCCCCGGGATGGCGAGCGAGAACGTGCCGAGCCCGGTGAGGTTGTCGAGGCCGACGAAGATCAGTGTGCCGATGCCTGCGGCCAGCAGCCCGGGGACGAGGACGAGCCCGAGCACCGGCCCACCCAGTCCCGTCGCCTCCATCAGGAGGAAGGCCCCGACGATGGGCGAGCCGAGCAGTGTGCTGACGGCGGCGAAGCTCCCGGCGGCCGCCATCACGGTGGCCGCCATCGGGGGAGCGTTCCGGGCGGCGAGCCTGACGGCCAGCGCCCCCAGCCCGCCACCGATGGCGATCAGCGGCGCTTCAGGGCCGAGCACGACACCGAGCGCCAGCGTGGTGAGTGAGGCGAGGACCACACCCGGCAGCTCCACCGCCGTCGGGGCCCCGCCTCCGGCCTGGAAACCGTTGGCCGGCTCGTGTCCGGAGGTGCCGGGGAGGTAGGTGATGGTGGCGGCCACCAGCACGCCGGCCACCAGCAGGATCGGGACGGGCCACCAGACCGGGGTGCCGTGGAATCCGAGGCTGCTCGGCAGCGACTGGTAGATCCAGGTCTGGAGCTTGCTGACCAGCGCCAGGAAGAAGTAGGCGACGGCCGATACGGGGACACCGATGAGGGCCGCGAGCACGAGGAGCTGGATGTAGCTCTTCGACTTGAGCAGCTCCATCGGATCGGCTGGTGCGGCCGGCGCGGCGGGTGTCGCCGCCGTGGACGGTGCGGCCGACGGTGCGGCCGACGGTGCGGCCCCGTCGTCACTCATCGTCGGGCCAGCTGTTGCGCCGGCTCCACTTCATGAAGAAGGCCACGACCAACACGATGGCGAGCCCTCCGAAGATGAAGATGTAGAACACGAAATCCCTCCGCTCGCGTGGACAACGAGGACAATAGGTCGTCGGCGGGGTGTGGACGGGTAGCACCGCGGTCCCCGGCGGCGGAGTCCCCGAATGGCCGTGCAGTGCCGGTTAGGGTGAGTGGCGCTGGCGGTCCCCCGCTCAGCGTTCGAGACCGCGTAAGGAGTCACGTCCCATGCTTGCCTACAACTACCCGATTCTCGACCTCATCTGGACGATGTTCATGTTCTTCGTGTTCGTCCTCTGGATCTGGCTGCTCATCGCCGTGTTCATGGACATCTTCCGGAGCCACGACCTGAGCGGTGGCGTGAAGGCCCTGTGGGTGTTCTTCATCATCATCCTGCCGTTCCTCGGTGTGCTGATCTACCTCATCGCCCGTGGCGGCAAGATGCACGAGCGTGCCGCCGAGCAGGCGGTCCAGCAGCAGAAGGCCTTCGACGCCTACGTCAAGCAGACCGCGGGCTCGGGCAGTACGGCCGACGACCTCGCCAAGCTGGCCGACCTCAAGCAGCAGGGCGTGATCAGTGACGCGGAGTTCGAGGCGCAGAAGGCGAAGATCCTCGCCTGAGGAGTCCATGACCTGACGGCCCGGTGGCCGCCTCCTGTGCGGTGCGCACGGGGGCGGCCACCGCCGCGTCCGGGACCTCGGCCGGCACCGTCACCGGCGGACGGGTGGTGTCCACGGCGGTGTCGTGCGCCGCCGGTACAGTGTCGGCGTGACCACCGAACCCCCGTCGGAGGGCCAGGAAGGCTCGGCCGATGCGCTCCAGCACGAGGTAGAGGCCCTGGAGCACGAGAACGAGGAACTCCGCCACCAGGTGGAGGCGTCGACCAAGCCCAAGAAGAAGCGGGGCCGGACGATCGGCTCGTGGGTGCTGATCGTGCTCGCCTGCTTGCTCGCCGTGCTGTCGGTCGTCGTCGTCTACGCCCGCAACGAACTGCTCAACACCGACACCTTCGTGGCGACCGTCGCACCGCTCGCCAAGGACCCCGCTGTCCAGACGGCGGTGGCCACCAGGGTGAGCGACAACCTGGTAGCCCGGACCGATGTCGAGGAGCGGGTGAAGAACGCACTCCCGGCCCGTGCGGGATTCCTGGCCAATCCGATCACCGGCGCGGTCCACACCGCGACCTACCAGATCACACTCAAGCTGGTGCAGAGCCAGCAGTTCCAGCACCTGTGGGAACTGGCCCTTCGCCAGTCGCACGAGCAGGTCGACAATCTGCTCCTGGGCAACAAGGTGGGTGCCCTCCAGTCCACCAACGGGCAGGTGACGGTCGATCTCACCCAGGTGGAGAACGCGGCGAAGAAGCAGCTGGCCGCACACGGGCTGTCGGTGTTCAACAAGGTCCCGAACTACACCGGGACACCGTACGTGCTCTTCCAGTCCGATCAGCTCGCCAAGCTGCAACGGTGGGTCAGGTTCCTCAACCACCTCGCCCTCGTGCTGCCGATCGTGTCGATCCTCGTCTTCGCGGGGGCGGTTCTGCTCGCCAAGGACCGCAGGCGTGGCCTGGTGCATGCCGCCTCGGGACTGGCCCTGTCGATGGCCGTCCTGCTCATCGCCGCCAACGTCGGGCGCAACCAGTACCTGGCGTCGCTCAGCCCCCGCCAGTCGAAGTCCGCCACCACCGCGGTCATCGACACCGTCGACGC
>CAZULR010000220.1:0-4848 GCA_964621235.1 uncultured Acidimicrobiaceae bacterium | reverse complement strand
CGGCCGTCGAAGAACGATGAGAGAGAGCTTCTGAACCCCATGACCACCCTGACCGATCCGTCGGATCGCGCCGTGGAGACCGGCCTCGGGACCGATCCCGACGCACTCGCACCCGACAAGCAGAAATCCTTCGCCGAGCTCGGTGTCGACCCCGCCATCGTCGCCGCGCTCGAGGCGCAGGGCATCCACGCCCCGTTCGCCATCCAGGCCATGACCGTGGAGGACGCCCTCGCCGGCCGTGACGTCTGCGGCAAGGCCAAGACCGGCTCGGGCAAGACCCTGGCCTTCGGCGTGCCGCTGCTGCAGCGCACCAAGGCGTCCCCCTCCACCGCGCCGGGTCGCCCGAAGGCGCTGGTGCTGGTCCCGACCCGCGAGCTCGCCGTCCAGGTGAGCGAGGTGTTCGAGCCCCTGGCCGAGGCGGCCGGACTCCACACCGTCGCCGTCTACGGCGGCGCCGACATCGAGCGGCAGATCAAGAAGCTCCGTCGGGGCGTCGACGTGATCATCGCCACCCCCGGGCGGCTCATCGACCTCGGCGACCGGGGTGAGCTGTCGGTGGCCGACCTCGAGACGCTCGTCCTCGACGAGGCCGACCGTATGGCCGACATGGGCTTCATGCCCCAGGTCGAGTGGGTGCTCCGCCGCCTCGAGCGGGACCACCAGACCCTGCTGTTCTCGGCCACCCTGGACGGGGCCGTGGACCGGCTCGTCAGCCGCTACATGACCGATCCCGTGCTCCACGAGGTCGCCTCGCCCACGACCACGGTCGAGGCCATGGAGCACCGCTTCCTCGAGGTCCACCAGATGGACCGCGTCAAGGTGTGCGCGGCCATCTGCCGCAGCGCCGACAAGGTCCTGGTGTTCGTCCGCACCAAGCACGGCTGCGACCGCCTGGTCGAGCAGCTGGGCAAGGAGGACGTCCGGGCCGGTGCCATCCACGGCGACCTGCGTCAGGCCCAGCGCGAGCGGACGCTCAAGGACTTCACCGAGGGGAAGCTGCACGTACTGGTGGCGACCGACGTGGCCGCCCGTGGCCTTCACATCGACGCCGTCGACGTGGTGATCCACTTCGATCCGCCGGAGGATCACAAGGCCTACCTGCACCGCTCGGGCCGCACCGCTCGCGCCGGGTCCGCCGGTCTCGTGGTGTCGTTGGTCCAGTGGAACCAGATCCTGGAGATCGAGCGCATCCAGACCCGCATCGGGAAGCGCATGCCGATCGTCGAGATGTTCTCGAACGACCCCCGGCTGGCCGACCTGGTGGCCTGGAATCCTGAGGAGTCCTGAGCACACCGCCCCGGGGCGCCCGTCGGGACCGCCGCCCGCCGCCCTGCGGCCGCCCCGCCGCTCCCCATCCGTCACACCACGCCCCATCACGAGGAGCACCGCGTGCCTGATCGACCTGTGCCGCTGACCATCGACGACGGGACCGACGACGTCCGTCGGATCCTGGTGGTGACCGCCCATCCCGACGACGTCGACTTCGCCGCCGCCGGCTCGGTCGCCACCTGGACGGGCCGGGGCATCGAGGTGTCCTACTGCATCGCCACCGACGGCGACGCCGGTGGGTCGGACCACTCGATCACCCGCCCCGAGATGGCCGCCATCCGCCGCGAGGAGCAGCTGGAGGCGGCCCGCGCCGTCGGTGTCACCGACGTCACCTTCCTGGGGTTCCCGGACGGGCGTGTCACCGCCAGCCTCGAGCTGCGAGCCGCCATCTCCCGGGTGATCCGCCTGGTGCGTCCCGAGCGGGTCGTCAGCCAGTCGCCGGAGCGGAATTGGGAGCGGATCTACGCGAGCCACCCCGACCACCTGGCCACCGCCGAGGCCGCGGCCTGCGCCGTGTACCCCGATGCCCGCAATCCGTTCGCCTTCCCCGAGCTGCTGGAGGAGGGCCTCGAGCCGCACACCGTGCCCGAGCTGTGGGTCATGGCCACCGAACGGGCCAACCGCGTCGTCGACGCCACCGACGCCTACGACCGTAAGCTCACCGCCCTCCGGTCCCATCGGAGCCAGGTGGGCGACGGGGCCCACCTCGACGAGCTCCTCCGCAACTGGATGACGGGTACCGCACTCGCCGCCGGACTGCCGGAAGGCCGGCTCGCCGAGGCGTTCCACGTGGTGAACACGGCCTAGTGGCCACCGCGTCGGTCCCGTCCGCCCACCCGTGGGCGATCCTCCAGCACGTGGCCCACGAGGGCCCGGGCTCGATCGGACGGGTGCTGGGCGAGCGTGGTGCGGACGTGGTCGTCGTGCGCCTGGACCGGGACGAGCCGCTCCCGTCCGCGGATGCGCTGGCCGGCCTGGTGGTGATGGGTGGCCCGCAGGGGGTCCACGACGACGCGGCCTGGCTGGCGCCGGAGCGGGACCTGCTGCGCCAGGCTGTCGACCGGGGCCTGCCGGTGCTCGGCGTGTGCCTCGGTGCCCAGCAGCTCGCCGCGGCGCTCGGGGCCGAGATCACGACCGGGCCCGAGGAGGTCGGGCCCGGTGAGGTCCAGTTGACGGCCGACGGTCGACGGGACCCGGTGCTCGGTCCCGAGTACACGGGCCTGTCGGGCACGACCGTGCCGTGCATGCACTGGCACCGTGACACGTTCTCCCTTCCCGACGGCGCCGTGCACCTGGCCGCCACCCGGCACGTCCCCCACCAGGCGTTCCGGGTCGGGGCCCGGGCCTACGGGTTCCAGTTCCACGTCGAGATCGACGCGGACCTCGCCGCGTCCTGGCGCCCGAGGCTGCCCGACGGCGTCGTGCTCGGCGCCGACGACGTGGCCCGCGTCGAGGTCGTGGGCCGACGGGTCCTGGGGCGGTTCGTGGACGTCTCGACCACCGTCCCGCACGGGGTCGCGCCGTGAGCGACGCCTCGGGAGCCGTGCCCTCGGTCCGGGATCCGGAGGACGAGGACGAGGACGAGGGCGACAGCCCGGTCAAGCCGAGACTGCGCGGCGTCCTCCACCAGATCGCCTTCTTCGCGTCACTGGTGTCGGGGGCGTGGCTGGTGTGGGATGCGCCCACCACCTCGTCGAAACTCATCTGCCTCGTCTACGCCTGCGCCATCTCGCTGCTGTTCGGGATCAGTGCGTTGTTCCACCGCCACACCTGGGGTCCCGTCGGTCGTCGGCGGATGCGCCGGGCCGACCACTCGACGATCTTCATCGCCATCGCCGGCTCCTACACGGCGGTGGCGGGCATCGCCCTCACCGGGTGGGCCCGGACCGCGGTGCTGCTGATCGTCTGGATCGGGGCCGCCGTGGGCATCACCCTGCGCCAGGTCTGGCTCGACGCGCCCAAGTGGGTGATCGCCCTGCCCTACGTCGTGGTGGGCTGGGCCGCCGTGGTCGTGCTGCCGCAGCTCGAACGGGCGCTCGGGCCCACCGGCTTCGTCCTCCTCCTGCTCGGGGGACTGGCCTACTCGACGGGGGCGGTGGTCTACGCCCTCAAGAAGCCCAACCCGGTGCCCGGCGTGTTCGGCTACCACGAGGTGTTCCATGCGTGCACCATCGTGGGCGCCGTGCTCCACTTCGTCGTGATCGCCGTCTACGTGCTTCCCCTGGCCGGCTGAGCCGTGACAGCCGGCAGCTGACGTCCGACGGCGGTCTCCGCCGACGGCCCGGTGCCTACCATCGGGTGATGGCCCTCACCGTGTACGGCGTCGTCGCCCTGACCTTCATGATGTCGATGTACGCCCTCGAGCGACGGGGGAACGGCTACGTGCTGGCCTTCGCCCTCGGGTGTGCGCTGTCGTCGGCCTACGGCTTCGCGTCGGGAGCCTGGCCCTTCGGAGTGGTGGAGGGCATCTGGACGGTCATCGCCGTCCGGCGCTGGTGGTCGGGCGTCCACCCTCTCCCGGCCACCTGAGTGCCCCGCCGCCGACTGGCCGTCCGAGGGCCGGCGTGGGACTCTGGGGCCGATGACACAGCACACACGTCTGGTGGTCTGCGAGGGTGACGAGACCGGACAGGAGCTGCTGGACGAGGCGCTCCGGGTGCTCGACCCGTCCGTGGTGGGGGTGCCGCTCGACCTCGTGCGGTTCGACCTGTCGCTCGAGAACCGCCGTCGCACGGAGAACGCCGTGGTGTCCGAGGCGGCCGAGGCCATGGTGGAAGTGGGGCTCGGACTCAAAGCGGCCACCATCACCCCGCCGCAGACCGGTGACGTCGGCTCGCCCAACCGCATCCTGCGCGAGGGGGTCGGTGGCTCGGTGATCGTCCGGACGGGCCGGCGGATCCCGGGCGTCGTCCCGCTCGCCCCGGTGGTCCATCCGATCGTCGTGGTGCGGATGGCCGTGGGCGACGCCTACGGGGCGGCCGAGGGGCGTGACGGCACGCCCGGTGACCCGGGCGAGCAGGCCTGGCGGACCGAGCGCATCGACCGGTCGGTGTGCCGGTCGGTGGCCGAGTACTCCTTCCGGGCCGCCGAAGGTCTCGGCGCCTGCGTGTTCGGCGGGCCGAAGTGGACGGTGTCCACGGTCTACGAGGGCATGCTCAAAGAGGAGATGGACGCGGCGGCCGCCCGGCACGTCGACGTCCCCTACCGGCCGGTGCTGATCGACGCCGCCTACGCCGGCCTGTTGACCGAGGCCGACGACCAGTCCCTCGTGATCCCGGCCCTCAACCGCGACGGCGACTGCCTGTCCGACCTGGTCCTCGCCCTCTTCGGCTCGATCGCCGGGGCCGAGTCGGTCCTCCTGGCGCTCGACGACGACCTGCGACCGACCGTGGCCATGGCCGAGGCACCCCACGGCACGGCGCCGTCGCTGATGGGCAAGAACGTGGCGAACCCGATGGCCATGCTGCTGGCCTGTGCGGCCGCCCTCGACCACGCGTCGATGGTCCAGGGCCACGCCGT
>CAZULR010000219.1:0-4851 GCA_964621235.1 uncultured Acidimicrobiaceae bacterium | reverse complement strand
CGAGACGCCTCCGGGCAACACCAAGACGGCCACCGGCTTCACCGTCACCTGAGCCCAACGAGAGCTCAACCCTTCAAGCTGATCGCTCGGCGTTGCGCTCTCGGCTTCCAAGATTGGAGCCATGGGTTCGCTTGTATCCCGGCGGCGTTTGCGACCACGATGAGAGCGGCGACCCCGGCAAATGGCACACTGATGGACGAGAGGCTGGTCGTCGCGACAACCACCACTGCGCCAAACGGGCTGATGTCGACTCAGCTCGCGTGTGATCGCGCTCATCCTGCGCTCTGTCGAGGTCCTGGCCGACGACGTGGCCGGCGACGGTGGCCGTCAGGACGCTGATGAACCCGATGCCGAAGAGCATTATGACCACAGCCACACCCCACCGTCTCCAAGTGTGGAACTTGGCTCCGGGTGGCCCGTGCTCGGCGACGGTGACGAGATACGCAGATGCAATGACCATCACCGTGGGCGTCAGTAGGTCGAAGTACAAACCCTTGTGGGTCATGAGGTCACGCGCTCGATCGAGGCAGACCAGGGACCCCGCCCGCGCCGGCCTGATTAATGAAAACCTGTGTCAACTCAACCGACAGCGGACCCTTGGGTGCGTAATCCTGACTGAGACAAAGGTGCCGGTTGACGTGTGCTCCGAAGGTGAGTGCCTGTGCCACGAGGGACCCTCAGCCACGGGGCGATGCTGGGCAACCATGGGAGCGGACCTGGATTTGCCCCGGGTGGCCCATGTCTCCTAGTTGATGGCGAGGGGTGGCGTCGAGATGTCGGAGTTCAGTGGGCGATCCCCGGTAGAGACCCAGCGCAGGACCCGGAGATGGCGCTCATTCAGGGGCTTCCTGACATTCACCACGCTCACTGCAGCAGACGCCTACGTCTGGCCTCCCTTAGTACCTTCCAGTTTGTCCACGTTCGCCCAGAAATATCTGAGCATTCCTGGCGAGCAGAAGGAGGGTGGTTCGAGGTCGGCCTACTGTCGGCCTGCAGGCTCCAAAAGGCCATCTGAACTGGACTTATGCCCTATCCCAGGAGAGATTTGGCGATCACCACCCGCTGGATCTGGTTCATCCCCTCGTAGATCTGGGTGCTCGGTCCCGGGGGTCCAGCAGGTCGCCCCGAGTCCGCTGACCTGGGTCTATTCGGGATCGAGTCGTCCTGAATCCACCCGGTTCCGCCGAGTAGTAGGGATGAGGTAGGAATGGAAACTCACCTCGGAACTAGCAACCACAGGGTTCAGCGCTCGACCTGTTTCACTGTCTGCTCGGCGATTCGCACCATGCGTGCCGCGGCGGTGACCGCCGCCCTCGCTTCGGTTGCAGAGATCGGTTCGGGGTCGTACTCCGCCCGGTTCTTCAGCGGCAGGAGTCGGCGGAGTTGAGGAGCTGCCTTCCGTCCCTCATCGCCACCGACCTTCTCCAGGTGAGCCGGAGCCTGGGAGTGTTCTCCCTTCCAGACCACTGCTGCCCTGGCTGCCGTGATGGCGTCCGCCGCTCCGATGCCGGCATGGACGGCGTTGCCAGCCGCGGCCACACGGTTCCCGAGCCCGAGTGAGTCCTCGGCGGCCCGCTGGAACTCCCGCGCCTTGTCCAGATACGCACGGGCATCGGCAGCGGAAGCAGTCCGCGTCTGCACCTGACGGCGTGCGGCCGTCATGACGCGGCCCGGATCTCGGAGGGAATGTCGCCGACCAGTGCGACTCCCTCCTCCACGATCGTCCGCCACGGTTCTCGCTCGCGCCGGACCAGCTTCGGCAATTCGTCCATCGTGGCTTCGAGCAGATTGACCGGATTACCGGCGATCCGGGCCGCCCGATCGGACCACTGACCGAGCGCTGCCGTCCATCGTCCGTCATCAACCTGTGCTTCGGAAGACGGCACGGCGAGCACGTCGATGTCGCTGTTCTCGTGTGCGTCACCACGGGCGAAGGAACCGAACACCACGAGACACGCCGGGGCCGGCCGGATCTTCCTCGCCTCCCCCGCCAGACGAGCCAAGACACCCTGACGGAGGTCCACGAGTGAGAGTACGGACCGTGCTGCCTCGTTCTCGCGGACCAGACGCACCAGGGCGGAAGCTCCCACATCCCGGCGCTCCACGATCCCGAGACGCACCAGGCGGTTGAGTACGACGGTGGCCTGGTTGGCACTCGCGCCGGCCAGCTCGGCGACCGACCGCATGGTCAATTCCGCTTCGGTCCGGGCCAGTACGGTCAAGACACGACCCTGTACGCCCGGAATCAACGCCTCCACCGGATTCACGTAATCCATGGATCTAGTATCGCACTTTTTCGCACATATATGCGTTTTATTGCGACATCGGCTGGTCGCTGACCGGGTTCCGTCGCCCGATGCGTGGCCTCAGGTGTCGCCCCATGAGCTGCGTCGCTTGAAGAGCGCCTTGCGGGCTGCCTTGGCCACCACCTTCGTCGGGTGCACCTGGGAGACCGCCGTGAGCACCAGCTCGGTCATCGGTGACGGCGCCTTCCACATGCCGGTGACCACGTCGACCTGTCGTCCGTGGTCGCCGGTCAGCGCCAGCGTCGAGATCAGGCCGTCCGGCCCACTCTTCACCATGCGATATCCGAGAACATCGACGAACCCCGGCAGGTCCGATGGGTCGAAGAGTTCCTCTTCCCCGACCTGGCAGTGATCGACCAGCCAGCACAGGGCGAATCCGCGAGTCCCGGGTTCCGAGGCAAGCTCACGGACGTACGGTGCAGCCACGTCGGAACCGATCTCTCCGAGGATGGTCAGACCGAGGACCCGCAGATCTGGGTCGTCGAGCACCCGCAACGCGTCGGACATCTCGGCGGCTGCTTGGCCGGGCTCGCGGGCCGTCCGCCATGCCATCACCTCCCCGTAGACGACGGCGGCGCCCTCCCCGTCGGTGCCCAACAGCAGGTCCGTCGCATTACCGTCCGCGAAACGATCCGCCACAGGGGTGTCGTAGCCGGCGTCGGCCAGCAGCCGCCTTGCACAGACGACACCCGCCGGGGTGAGCACCACCGATCCGCCGGACGTCTGGCGGCTGTCGCCCGGGTCGACGGCACCGATCCGCCGGACAACCCCAGCCAGCTCGAACGCGTCCATGATGTCGGCGACATCGGTCGTCACCCTCTGCGCCACCTCATCGTCCTCCACCCGGAAGCTGAACGCTTCGAGCACCACCCGTGCGGCCGTCGCGGCGATGTCCTCCAGCGGGAACGCAGCCTGGGCCCCGTACGGGGAGATGAGGAGGTGGAGGCTCACCGAGTCGAGAACCTCGTCGACCTCGGGCCAGGCGAACCACGCATCGGAAAACCGCTGAGACGTGAGCGGCCCGATCGCCAGGAGGGCGTCCACCGCCCGGTCGTAGAACCCGCCGAGATCGTCGCCGAGCCCAAGTCCGCGTTTGGTGGCGACGACCTTGCCATGGGCCACCCGAACGACACCGGCCTTCTTGGCCCAGGCGAACACCTGCCGGAGCCGGTAGAGCTGGTCAGAGCTACGCGTCCGGAACGTCCGGTCCCCGATCCGCCTGTCCACGAGGTCGCCCGTTCCGAGTAGGTCGACCAGGGCCCGAGCGTCAGCCAGGGTCAGGTGGCCCTTCTGGGTCAACTTACGCCCTGCGCCGACATAGTCGGCAAGGTCCCGGAACATCGAGAGGATCGGTGCCGCCTCCCTCGATGTGGCAGCGTCGGCCTCGGTCGGCACGGCGACCGGTGGCAGGCTGCGTCGGGGCGGCGGCCCTGAGAACGATGAGTCGGGCAGCAGCCGGTGGCGTTCCGCCTCCGGCAGTTCGTTGAAGCGCTCCATCCACGCGTGGAGCTCCTCGGGGTCGGTCATATCGACCCCTTCGTCGGTGGCTGCGGCGAACATCGACTTGGCCAGGCCGAACCTGGAGCGGTCACCCATGGCCACGACGAACTCTTCGGCCAGCGAGGTGACCGCTTCGATGAGTCGGTCGACGGAGGCCGAACCGGTGCCGAGGAGTGCCTCGTCGTCGAGGAAGCTGAGGAACGACCCCATGGCCGGGGGGATCGTGATGCAGTCGGCCTGAGTGACGCTGAGCTTCTGTGGACACCACTCGAGGAGGAACTCGGCGACGTCGCCGGTGCGCCACGTCGCCAGCTCCCCGTCCCCATAACTCCACTTCCAGTCGAGTGCGACGCCTGCATCTCCGACCAGTTCGTCGATCTCCTCGTCCGAGGACCGATCTTCTCCTGCCAGCCAGCGGGCGAACCGACCGAGCAGCAACTCCCTTGCCGCTACGAACCCTGGCTCGTCCTCGTGGTCGATATCGAGCAGCATGACGCTGAGTTTTCCATGCGCCTACGGGCCGCTGCATGTCCGGGGGTGAGTCACCAATATTGGACTCTGGGCACGGAATTCTTGTTCCGAGTGCCGATTGGCCAGAATTGTGCGTTCAAGTGAGGTGGTCACCGGCCGGTGCAGTGAGAACGACCCGAGTGCTCGTCATCATCAGCGATCCGCACGTTCAGCCTGTGATTCTGCGTCGCGCAACCGGCGGTCGGGGCACCTCGAACGGTTGATCAGGTGTCGGGTCGGGCAACACGGCTCTGAACTCTGGAGACCTGAATGCCCGCGAGCTCGCTGACCTGTGTCCACTCCCAAGTCGGGTTCAGTCCCGAGAAGGCCATTGTCAACCGGATCTGATCGATGGCTGCGACGACGATCTTGGATTCGCCTTTGCCGTCAGGTCGTTCAAGAAGCGATTCAATGGTGGACCCGGGAGGAAGGCTGAATCGCCCCGGGTTCCATGACTGCTCAGGCTATTGGGTAACCGCCTCGAGGGCGCCTCGGTCGGCCTGGCCCACGTCATCGGCCTCGGCTCGGCGTGCGG
>CAZULR010000218.1:0-4874 GCA_964621235.1 uncultured Acidimicrobiaceae bacterium | reverse complement strand
CCGGTGGTGCCCGAGGAGTAGAGCATCTCGCGACCCTCGGCCTCGTCGTCGAGGGCGGTAGGTGGCTCCGCGGCGAGGACGTCCGCGTAGTCGGCGAACCCGGGCACGGCGCCCCCGGCGGCGACCAGCAGCGGGACGCCGTCGAGGTCGAGGGAGGCGGCCACGTCGGCCAGCCCGGAGGTGATGACCAGGGCGCGGGCGCCGCAGTCGTCCAGGATGTACTGGGCCTCATCCCGGCGGAGGTGGGCGTTGAGCGCGGTGTAGTAGAGGCCGGCCCGCTGGGCCGCCCAGGCCGTCTCCAGGAACGGCGAGCCGTTGGCCATCATCAGGGCGACGTGGTCGCCGGGCGCCAGGCCGGCCCGCCGGAAGGCGTGGGCCAGACGGTTCGACCGGGCGTCGAGCTCGGCGTAGGTGGTGACCTCGCCCGATCCGGCCATGATCAGCGCCGCCCGGTCGGGATGGGCGGCGGCCTGGGCTCCGAGATGGGGTGCGGGCGTCGGCGCGGCGGGCTCCATGGTGGCCGGATTGTAGGCCGGTGGGCCGGCCCGACGCCGTGGCGGCCCCCCGGGGTGGGCCGCGGTGGTGACGTAGGGGAATCCGGGTGGGTAACGTACCGGGCCACCGGGGAGGTGGGCCGTGGACGCAACGGGTGCGAGGGGGGATGGCGACGGGCCGGACATCCGCCTGGGTACCCCCGGGTTCTACCTCCGTCCCGACTACCACGAGGTCCTGGCCTGGCTGCGGCGGCACGCCCCGGTCTTCGCGACCGCCGACGGGATGGTGGCCCTCAGCCGCTACGAGGAGGTCCGGGACGTCAGCCGTGACCCCGAGAGGTTCGTGTCCGGACGGGGCGTGCTGATCAACGACCCCCTGCGCGACGTCGACGGCGGGGGGCTGGGCGCGTTCTCCATCCTGCACCTCGACCCACCGATCCACGGCGCCTACCGGTCGGTGGTCAACCGACTGTTCACCCCGCGGTCGGTGGCGCCCCTGGAGGGACGCATCCGGGGCGTGGTGCGCGGGGTGCTCGACGCCGTGCCGACCGATGAGCCCGTCGATCTGGTCGACACGCTGGCCGCGCCCATCCCCCTGGCCGTGATCGCCGAGCTGCTGGGGGTCGACGGATCCGACGTCGGACAGCTGCGCCGGTGGTCGGATGCCACCATCGAGTCGGCCGACGGGTCGTCCGAGGAGTCGGCCACCCTGCTGGGGGAGCTGTTGGGCTTCCTCACCGACCGCGTGCGGTCGTCCGCCGCCGATCCGGACGGGCTCCTGGGCGTGCTCGCCACCACGCCCGTCGGGGACCGGCTGCTCGACGAGGGCGAGGTGGTGGGGTTCCTGCTGACGCTGCTGGTCGCCGGGAACGAGACCACCCGGACCCTGGTGTCGGGCGGGGCCGAGGCGCTGGCCCGCCATCCGACCCAGCAGGCGCTGCTGGCCGGGGACCGCTCACTCCTCGCCCGTGCGGTCGAGGAGATGCTCCGGTGGGTCACCCCCATCCAGGCCTTCGGCCGCACCGCCGTCGTCGACGTGGAGCTCGCCGGCACGCCCGTCCCGGCCGGGACCTTCCTGGTCCTGCTGTACGCGTCGGCCAACCGGGACGAGGCGGCCTTCGGCCCCGGCGCCGGCACGTTCGACGTGCGGCGCCGGACCGCCGCGCCCCACCTGGCCTTCGGGTTCGGCGAGCACAGCTGCCTGGGGGCGAGCCTGGCCCGGCTGGAGGCCCGGGTGTTCTTCGAGGAGCTGCTCGCCCGCCACCCCCGGTTCCGGCTGGCCGGCGAGCCGACCTACACCAGTTCGACGCTGGTGAACGGGGCCCGGAGCCTCCCGGTGGTGCTGGACGGATGACCGCTCAGCCGGAGAGGAGGCCGTCCCGCCCGTTGGCGGCGAACTCGGCCCGGAGCGCGGCCAGGTCGTCGGGGGTCATCCTGGTGAACGCCGCCGACCGGTCCCGGCGCTCCCAGTAGGGGTCTCCCGACGACCACTGGGCAGCGCGCAGCGGTGCCTTGTCCACCTTGTCGGTCCCGGTCACCGGCAGGATGCGCACCATCCGCAGGTAGCGCGGCCCCCACTTGGTCCCGAGGTCGGGCTGATCGTCGAGGAACGCGGCGAAGCGGTCCGGGTCGAAGTCCGCGGGGTCGTCGAGCTCGAGGGCGGCCATCACCTGGTCGCCGGTGCGGGTGTCGGGGACGGCGTAGACGGCGACACCCCGCAGGCCGGGAAAGCGTCCGAGGATCCGTTCGATGGGTGCCGCCGTGAAGTTCTCGCTGTCGACCCGGAGCCAGTCGCCCGATCGACCGGCGAAGTAGAAGACGCCGTCGGCGTCCCGGTAGACCAGGTCGCCCGACCAGTACCACCCGTCGCGGATCCGTTCCGCCTCGGCTCCGGGGTTCTTGTAGTAGCCCTCGAAGGCCGAGTGCGGTGACCGCCCGATCAGCTCACCGATCGCCTCGGCGGGATTGGTGAGCCGGCCCTGTGCGTCGAAGACCGCGGTGGCCCGTTCGTCGCCGGTGGCCGGATCGACCACCTTCGCCTCGGCGCCCTTGGGCAGCCGGCCGAGCGCGCCGGGCCGGTCGTCGCCGACGGGGTGCAGCACGATCGCGCCCTCGCTCGACCCGTAGCCCTCGAACAGCGGGACGCCGAAGCGACGGGTGAACTCGGCCTTGTCGGTGGCCGAGGTCTCAGGGCCGAGGACGAACTTGAGCCGGTGGTCCCGGTCGTGCACGGTCGGGTCGGTGGCCAGGATGTGGGCCACGGCCCGACCGACGGTGTTCATGAAGGTGGCCCCGTGCCGACGGACGTCAGGGAGGAATCCCGAGGCCGAGAACCGCCGACGCAGGGCCAGCTGTGCGCCGCTGGCCATCCAGGGGAACAGCGAGGAGGACAGGGCGTTGCCGTGGAACAGCGGCATGGCCGAGTACAGGACGTCGTCCGGCTGGAAGGGCATGCGCAGCGCGGCCCGGGCGGCCCGCCCCTGGGACATCCGGACCGCCTTGGGGGTGCCGGTGGACCCCGACGTGAACACCAGCAGGTAGAGGTCGTCGGATGTCGGCACCGGGAGCGGTGAGGTCGCTGCCGCCCGGGCCCCCTCGTCGACGAGGGCGCGGTAGTCGACGGTGTCCGCGGTGAGCACCCGGTCGTCGGCGATCCCCAGGTCGAGCCCGTCGAGCAGCGCCCGGTGCCCGGTGTCGGTGACCACGAGCACGCAGTCGGTGGAGCGCACGTCCCGGGCCAGTTCCTCGCCCCGGCGGGTCGGGTTCAGCCCGACCACGGTGGCGCCGGCCAGCGCGGCACCGGCCAGCAGGAACACGTACTCCGCCGTGTTGTCGAGGAGCACGCCGAGGTGGACCGGACCGTCGTCCCGGTAGCGGGTGAGCAGCCCGGCGCGGGCCCGGGCCTCGGCCACCACCTGGCGCCAGGACCACTGCTTCTCCTCGAAGACGAGCGCCGGGCGGTCGTCCTCCGACCGGCGCTCGAGCAGCCCGGCCACGGTCTCGACGTCCGGGCCGTCCGGGACGCCCGGGGCCATCGCCGGTCAGCCCGCCCGCGACGCCAGCAGCTCGAGCAGCTGCCCGTCGGGGTCGCGGACCATCACGGCCACGCCCACGTCGGTGTCGGCGAGCACCTCGCCACCGCACTCGGTGACGGCGGCCAAGGTACGCGCCAGGTCGTCGGTGGTCATCGACAAGTGGGTGAGGCCCGGCTCGGTCATGGGCCGGTCCCGCGCCGCGGGGTTCCCCGGCCGCTCGTAGTGCAGCAGCTCCAGGGTGAAGTCGCCGCGGGTCAGGTACAGGGCGGTGAGGCCGACCGGCGGGGGGACCCGCAGCAGGGTGCTGCAGACGCCGTCGGGCGGCTGCAGCGACCGGGCTTCGGTGAACCCGAGGGCGCCCACGTAGAACCGCCTCGACCGCTCGAGGTCGGCGACGGCGAGCCCGACGTGGTTGACGGTGATCGAGGACATCGGGCCGACGCTACCGGACCGGCCCGGTCACTTCCGGGCCGCGTCCTGGGTCAGCCCCGAGGGCATGACCATGCCGACGGTCTGGAGGTGCTGGCCCAGCATGGTGTCGAACTGCTCCGCCACCGACTCGGTGTCCCAGCCGCCGTCCTTGTGCATCCAGGCGATCTGCTTCGGGTGCTGGAAGAGCGAGTAGCTGAAGTCGGTGCGCCCGAAGAGCTGCCCGTTCACGTGGCCGGCCCGGTCCGAGGCCAGAAAGGCGACCAGCGGTGCGTTCATGGCCGGGTCCAGCCGGGGATCGACCTCGCCCTCCGCATCGCCGGCGAGTGCGGCCGTCATCCGGGTGGCACCGGCGGGTGCGATGGCGTTGACCGTGATGCCGGACTTCGCCAGCTCCAGTGCCCACACGAAGGTCATCCCCATCAGGCCGGCCTTGGCTGCGCCGTAGTTGGTCTGGCCGAAGTTGCCGCGCAGCCCGGCCGAGGAGGTCACGTTGACGATGCGACCGTAGCCGGCCTCCTTCATGAGGGGCGCCGCGTGCCTCGTGCAGTTGAACGCCCCCTTCAGGTGGGTGGCGATGACCGCGTCGAAGTCCGACTCGTCCATTTTGACCAGGGTCCGGTCCCGGACGATCCCGGCGTTGTTGACCAGGATGTCGACCTGGCCGAAGGTGTCCATCGCCGTGGCGATGATCCGCTCGGCGGCGGCGAAGTCGGTCACCGAGTCGTGCGACGGCTCCGCCCGGCCCCCGGCCGCCTCGATCTCCCGGCAGACCGAGGTGGCGGCGTCCTCCTCCTCGGAGTCCCCCCGCAGGCTCACCCCGAGGTCGTTGACGACGACGGCGGCACCCTGGGCCGCCAGCTCCAGGGCGAACTGGCGGCCGATTCCCCGACCGGCCCCGGTCACGACGGCCACC
>CAZULR010000217.1:0-4883 GCA_964621235.1 uncultured Acidimicrobiaceae bacterium | reverse complement strand
CCGACCTGGATGACCTGGTCGACCGCCAGGGTCCTGGTGTCCACGCGATAGACGTAGCTCGGCGTGTCCCCGGCGGCCTTCGCCGATTCCGGCGTGCAGGTGTCGCTGCCCTCGGGGCCCTGGCCCGGGCCGTACATCGAGTAGTTCGACACGTAGACGTACCGGGAGTCGGGCGTGAACGCCGCCTCCACCGGTGCGCCCTGCACCGTGGCCCCGCCGGCGACGCCGAGCTTGGCCAGGTCGACTGTGTCGGGGATCGTCGTGACCAGGTTGCCCGCCGAGTCGTAGACCGTCATCGAGTGCCGGTACATCATGTTCTGGGCGAACACCAGACCGGTGTCCGAGGCGTCGACCGACTTCGGTGAGATCGGGCCGCCGATGGTCTTGAGCAGCGACATCGTCCGCTGATCGGTGGGTGGGCCGGGCGGGACGTGGTGGAACGGCGACGTCGTGGACGTGGTGGTGGGGACGCTGGCGGCCACCTTGACCGGACCGGGCGACCGGCCCGAGCCGCCGGCCACGACGAGGACCACCACGACCACGAGGGCGACGGTCACCGACAGGGTCACCGTGAGACGGGTCCGCCTGCTGGGTCCCCGACGGCGGGTAGGAGCATCGGCCATCGACTCAGTATCGCGGTGCGGGGACCCCACGGGGGGTAGTCCCGCCCGGCGGGCTATCCCCCGTCGCCCACGAGGTCGGCCCGGACGTCGTCGAGGTGGTGCCGGCCCTCGTGGAGCGCCTGGGCCGCCACCCAGTCGATGGGTCGGGTCGCCGCCCGCGGCCAGCCGTAGAAGAGGGTGCGCCGGCCGGCACCCTCCGGCAGACACTCGATCGTCCGGGCGAACAGGTCGCCGGCGGACACGAGGTCCCGGGCCGTGACCGCGGGCACATCGCGTGCGTACAGCCCGAGAGCGACCCGTGGCGTCCCGAACAGCGGGTGGGGGGTGGGGTTGTCCTCCACGAGGGCGAGGATGATGCGATCCCGCAGGTTGCCCAACACGTCACGTACGTGGCAGCCGTACTCGACCGGGCTCCACCGCTCCGGCGCCGTCCGCTCGAGGGCGCGCCCGCCGTGGTCGACGAGCAGGTCGGCGAGGGCCGACGCGGCGTCCCGCACGCCCCCGGCCACCTCGTCGGGGTCGATGGCGTCCCAGGTGAACCCGCATTCTTCGCACTGCTCCATGGCCACCCTCCCGGTCCCCGGAGCCGGCCAGGAGCCGGGCCAGTCGTCGACCGGCGAACCTATCGTCCGCCACGCGGCGGCGCACCGCCGGTGGTGCACAATGGGCGCTCGAGCGGGGGCGTCGTCCCGGTGCCCCCTCGGAGGGAGTGGACGTGGACAGCAGCGACGAGACGGAGGCCGTGGTGGAGCGCCACATGGCCGCCCTGGAGGCCGGGGACATCGACACCGTGATGGAGGACTACACCGACGAGTCGGTGTTCATCATCAACCTCGGCGGGGTGTTCACCGGGAAGGAGGAAATCCGTCCCTTCTTCGAAGCCGCGGGGCAGCCGGCGGGGTTCACCCGGACGGCGGCCCACGCAGCCGGGGACACGTTCTACGTCACCTGGACGGCGGACGGCATCGCCTTCGGCACCGACACCCTGGTGGTCCGGGACGGCAAGATCGCCGTGCAGACGGTCGCCATCGTGCTCGCTTCGTAGGGGACCTCGCCGACGGTCGGACCGGACGACGGAGGCTCGACCGTGGGAGCATGGTCCATGCCCTTCGTCTCCATCACCCGACTCCGCATCCGCACCCCGGAGCTCGTCGACCAGTTCGCCGCGGCGGTGCCCGGCGTCTACGCGCAGGCGGCCGCCGCCCCGGGCAATCTCGGCATGGATCTGTTGGCCGAGGCCAACGCCACGTTCTGGACCCGGACGGTGTGGACCGATCGGTCGGCCATGCGGTCGTACATGACCTCGGGAGACCACGGCGACGTCATGCCGCTCCTACGGGACTGGTGCGACGAGGCCCACGTCGCCCACTGGGAGCAGGAGGACAGCGAGCTCCCCACGTGGGAAGAGGCCCACCGCCGCATCGTGGAAGAGGGTCGCGTCTCGGCCGTCGCCCACCCGAGCCCGGTGCACGCGACCCGCGCCATCCCCCCGCCGATCGTCGACTGAGCGCGCCGGCCCGACCCGCTCACCACGTATCACCGCTCACCCGTCCCACCGATGTCCTGAGAGGACCCGTCCCATGACCGCAACCTCCCCCGTCCGCTTCGTAGCCCACTTCACAGTGACCGACCCCGACCGCTACCGGGTCTACGAGAAGGGGTTCTTCCCCATCCTGAAGGCGCACGGCGGCCGGTTCCTCACCTACGACGACGACGTGTCGGTCCTGGAGGGCGAGCACGCCCCCGGTCGGACCGTCCTGCTCGAGTTCGACTCCGCGGAGGCACTGGCCGGGTGGTGGGAATCGCCCGAGTACCGCGAGCTGGCCGAGCACCGGCACGCCTCCACCACCACCCACGCGGTCTACGTCGTCCACTCCCCGCCCGGCCGCTGACCCGCCGCGTCCCGGGCGAGACACCGGTGCGGGGCACCCGGTGCGTCCCTCCGGCCGCGGGTCCGGCGACCCGCGGACACGGTGCCCGAGGATCCGGTCGGTGCGGTCGGTGCGGTCGGTGCGCACCCTCGGCCGTCGACACCGGTTGCGCGCCGGGCCGTCGACAGCCCGGGACGGGCAACGTAGAGTGCCCGCATGTTCGACACCGTGGTGGTAGGCGCAGACGACTCGGCGACCGCGGCGAAGGCCGTCGCCGCCGCCATCGAGCTGGCGGCCCTGTCCGGTGGGACCCTCCATGTCGTGACGGCGTACAAACCGGCGCCACGGTCGGCGACCGGCGTCCCTCCCGAGTTCGTCGGCTCCATCCAGCCGGACAGCCACGCCCAGAGCCTGCTGGCCGACCTGGCGTCGCGGGCACGGGCCGCCTCCGTGCAGGTGGAGACCCACGCGACGGCCGGCGACCCGGCGGAGGCCATCACGGCGACGGCCGACCGCGTCGGCGCCGACCTGATCGTGGTCGGCTCACAGGGGATGCAGCGCCGGGTGCTGGGCAGCGTGCCGAACTCGATCGCCCACGGGGCCGGGTGCGCCGTCCTCGTCGTCAAGACCGACTGACCCCTTGATCACCCCGGCCCGGGTTCCGCTCCCGACGCCACGACTCCCGGAGGAGCGCCCATGTACAACGTGATCGTCGTCGGTGCCGACGACTCGCCGACCGCCCTGGAGGCCGTGCGGAGAGCCATCGGCTTCGCCAAGATGTCCGCCGGAACCCTGCACTTCGTGACCGCCTTCAAGCCCAAGCCCTTGGACACGGTCGACGTGCCCGACGAATTCCGCTACTCCATGGCGTCGACTCACGAGGCCGACGTCCTGCTGCGGCGACTGACCGACCTGGCCCGGGCCGATGGCGTCGACTCGGAGGTCCACGCCGTGACCGGCGACCCGGCCGACGCACTCATCGGCGTCGCCGACCGCGAGGGCGCCGATCTGATCGTCGTCGGCAATAAGGGGATGAAGGGCGCCCGGCGCGTGCTGGGCAGCGTGCCGAACTCGGTGGCCCACCGCGCCACCTGCTCGGTCCTCATCCTGCCCACCACGTGAGCGCAAACGGCACGACGCGACGGGCGGTCGCTGGGCTATGAATGGGATCCGTCGCGCAACAGGCGGGAACGAGCAACGGAGGTTGGGTCAATGAGTCAAGCGGGAGACGGAGTTCCCACGAAGATCGTCGTGGGTACCGACGGATCGGCCACGGCCGAGCGGGCGTTGGCCAAGGCGGTCGCGCTGGCCAAAGCCGTCGGCGCCGAGCTGATCATCGTGTCGGCCTACAACAACCGTGCGCCGTCCGGTGTCGCCGCCGCCGGCATCGCCATCGATTCGAGTTGGGTCGCCGCCGCCCAGGCCGGCGCCGAGGCGGTAGCAAAGGAGTCGGCTGATCGCGCCGGTGCCGATGGCGTCGCCAACGTCTCGAGCGTGGCCGTGGCGGGCGACCCGTCCGAGGCACTGCTCCAGGTGACCGTCGATCAGGCGGCCGACCTGCTGGTGGTGGGCTCCAAGGGCATGCACTCCACCGCCCGGTTCCTGCTGGGCCCCATCGCCAACAAGGTGTCGCGACGCGTGCCCTGCGACCTCCTGATCGTGGAGACCTCCGACTAGCGGATCCTCTGGGCGCGCCATGGCTCCGGCGCTGATCGGCCGGTGCCCGTGCCGGGCGGGTGACCACTTCGTGTCCGGTGCGTGACCTCGAGATTGCCGTTGTGTGAACTCTCGTCCCGGACCCGTTCCGCGGTCCACGCCGCGGATGCGACCGGCTACGTTTCCCCACGTGTTCGCGCCGATCTCGCGTGTCAGCCGCTCCCTCCTCCACGGCGAAGTCGTCATCTGGCCGGCCGCATTGGCGGGCGTGGCCGCGGCGCTCGGTTCGCTCGCCGCAGGGTCACTGCACCTCGACCTCAGCGTGGAGGTGGCGCTCGCCAGCATGACCACGTTCCTGTTCGGCGTGCTGCTGGCGTTCACCATCGCCCGGACGCGTGAGCGCCTCGTCCTCATCCGGGGTCTGATCAGCGAAGGTAACGCCGCGCTCCAGTCGATCCACCAGATGATGGCGATCTTCCCCGAGCCGGACCGGTCCCGGATCCGGGACCTGGTGGACCGGCAGCTCACCACGCAGATCGACTACCGGCTGGTGGACAACCACCTGGCCAACCCGGTCCACGAGGCGTTGGTCGAGGCCATCTACGCGTTGGACCCCGGCACCCGCCAGGAGGAGGTGCTCTACCGGAAGTTGACGGAGCTCTGCATCCACATGGGCGGGTACCGGGCCAAGATCGATACGGCCACCGGGGAGGTCCTCCTCCCGGTGGAGTGG
>CAZULR010000216.1:2854-4884 GCA_964621235.1 uncultured Acidimicrobiaceae bacterium | reverse complement strand
GTGTCGGAGGGGGGACTTGAACCCCCACGTCCTTTCGGACACTAGCCCCTCAAGCTAGCGCGTCTGCCTATTCCGCCACTCCGACGAAGTGGCTCCGATGGTGCCATCGGGGCGAAGGGCATGGTAGCGCGCCCACGGGGGTGTCCCGTGACGGCCCTCAGGCATGGCCGGTGGCCGGTGCCGGCTTCAGCCGGGCCCACAGGGCGACGTTCCACAGGATCCCGTCCACCGACGGGTTGTACGCGGCGTTGGCCACCTGGACCCCGTTGGCGGCCAGGCCCGGCTCCCCGAACAGCGGGAGCGCCACCATCTGGTCCCACAGTTGGTCGTCGATCTGCGTGTAGGCCGCCGCGCCGGTCACCGGGTTGAGCTCCTGGGCCGCCTGGAGGAACAGCTGGTCGACCTGGGGGTCGTCGAATCGACTCCAGTTCTGCTGGTCGTCCACCCCGGCCTTCCCCTGGCCGTCCGAGTACCACCCGGCGGTGGCCGACTGGTAGGGGCCCGAGGTCCGGGTCACCAGGGCCACGTCGTAGGCGTCGGCGGACGCCGCGGCAGCGAGGCCCGCCCGACCCTGCACGGAGAGGGGCACCACGGCGATGCCGGCGGCGCGCAGCTGCGACTCGACGCCGCTCGCCGCCTCGTCGATCCACGGGTCCCCCTGCTCCACCGCCATGCGCACCACGAAGGGTCTTCCGGCGGCGTCGACGTAGCCGGCGCCCGGGGCCCGCGTGTAGCCCAGCGAATGCAGCAGCGAGTCTGTGGTGTCGAGATCGGGCACCGAGTACTCCCCCGCCGCCGTCGACGGCGCATAGGACGACTGCCAGGCCACGGCCAGGTGGTCCTCGTTCACTTGGAGGGACGGGTCGATGGTCCCGAACAGCCGGTTGAGCAGGGCCGTCCGGTCGATGGCGTGGGCGATGGCCTGGCGGGCCGCCACGTGGGATCCCACCGACGACTTCACGTCGAACTCGAGGGACAAGAAGTCGAGGGAGGGGTGGACCGAGCTCTGCGCGTTCGGCAGTGAGCTGACCGAGTCCAGCGCCGACAGGGTGAACTGCCCCGGCTGCGACACCGCCCCGTCGGTGGTCGCCAAGGCGCCGATCCAGCTGGCGTCGGTCGGCCCGGACGAGACCACCACCGACGAGAGCACGGAGCGGGTCCCCCACCAGGACGGGTTCCGGACCAGCAGGGCCGTGTCGCCCCCGGCCACCGACTTGAGGAGCAGCGGACCCGCGGAGAGGTCGACCGCCGGGTCGAAGGTGGAGAACCCGGTGTTCCAGCCGACCTTCCGGGCGATGTGGGCCGGGACCATGTGGTCGAACAGGACCCGCCAGTCCGAGAACGGCTTGGCGAACACGACCGTCACCGTCCGCCCACCGTTGCTGCCGGTCACCGTGGCCACGTCGCGGTAGCCGAGTGTGGACGCCACCAGGTCGGGTTGGCCGTCGACGTCGGTGCCGTCGCCACGCTGGGCCTGCCAGGCGTAGATGAAATCGTCGGCGGTCACGGGCACGCCGTCGGACCAGACGGCCTTGGGGTTGATCACGTACTGGATGGTCAGCGGCGTGGTCGACGTCGCCTCGACGCTCTCCAGCAGGTCGGTGTTGACCTGGGGCACCAGCTTGGGCGTGACGGTGTAGGCACTGGGCAGCACCGCGTCGAGCAGCCCGGGGGTCGTCGAGGAGGCACCCGCCGGCGTGTTCGGGTTGTAGCCGGACCACGGCCCCGGGAGGTGCACGATCGACGTCCCCCCGGTAGTGGCCACGGGCGGCGGGATCGCGGGCTGGTCCACCTGGCTGATCTGCCGGCTGCTCAGGTGGTCGACGATGGCCACCGCGGCGATGATCACGATGATGACGAGGGGGAGCGTCCACCGGGCGCGCCGCTCGCGCCACAGCGCCGACATCCGGGTCCGGCGCTCGGTCGGACCGGCGCCCGGCTCGCTCACTGCAGGCGCAGGAGGAGGATGATGTTCGTGAAGGCGAAGACCACGGCCACGGTGACGGTGATCCGGTCCAGGTTCTTCTCCA